>VGNW01000278.1 GCA_016865955.1 Chloroflexota bacterium
GGGCGAACATCGGAATATTGCGCCAGCGTTCATTCCGTTTGATTACCTCATGAAGCAGCGGAGCGCCGTCGCAAGGATACAGCAGGTTGAGGGCACAGGTCGGCAGGGGCGAGAGATTCGCCTCGACGTAGTATATCGACAGCCTGATGGCAGTGCAGAGGTCGCTCCCCAGTCCCATCTCCTCAGCAGCATCGATATCCTGAAGAAGGTAAGGTACAGAAGAGGCGAGGAACGGGGTCTGCATGACCATATAATAAGGCAGGTCCATCGCCGTATACAGCTCAGGTGCCAGACAGTAGTAGCTGGAAAGGAACGGCTTGTTATTCTCAACAGCATCGATTATCCTGCCGTACATCTTCAGGAGGGAATCGAGCGTCTTCACCTGAAGCTGCATTTCGGGAATCTCGGAAAGTGCCAGAGTCTGCTCGCGAAGGAATTGGAACCATTCGCGCTCTGAGATATAACGTGCCAACTCAGGATGTTTGTCTATCAACGCCATCGCTTACCTCCCCATCGTTTCTAGAAAAGCCTGTATTCGGGTTCTCAACTGACCCACAGCGGCTGTAACGTATTCTCTATCCAGCTTCAGCATCGGGATACCGGCAGCTTTAAGGTCCTGCCCCAGCATATAATGCTCAACCAGCCAGGAATCGCAGAACATCAGTCTTTCCCCAATGACACCATCGCACTTGAACTCGCGACACATGTCGATGATATACTTGGCACGGTTATCGTGTTCGCCGTAAAAACGGGGGCAGGAAGGACGTTCTGCTACATACCATCTCGCCAATGCCTCGACGGGGTCTTTAAGGCTCTCGTTAACCTCAACCCACATGTTTCTGGTGCCAAAACAGAGCGAGTCGGTGACCACAAGTCCGCCCTGGTCTTCGATAACCTTGATGTACTCGGGGTCATCGAGTATGCCTCCCACAATCATCAGCCGCGCTCTGTGGTTACCGGGCCCTACCTTTCCGCTTAACTCCTTCAATAGCTCACGCAGCATTTCGTTATACTGCTCTTTGGGCAGGGCAGTCCCGGCCACCATCACAGCGAGCGTTTGTGCACCTGTTATCGGCGGTTTCTCATGTTTTCTGAGCTCGTAGAGTTTTTTCTGCAGACGCCGTGTTTCGTTGTGCAGCTTGATTGCTTTACGCAATTTTTCGTCGCTAATTTTGACTCCGAAGTGCTTTTCAATTTTTCCTTTGAGCAACTTAATTTCATCGCTATACCACTTCACCTGTGCAGCCTCTGTCTTCCGGGGAAGGCTCATCACTTCCACAAACGGCGTGCCGGGAACGAATCTCTTCCAGTTGTCGTATATGCGCCGCACATGGTCGCAGGAGTTGACGCAAATAATGCCATCGAGAAACTTGAACTCGCCAATAAGCGCCAGATTGAAGCAATGACGCGGAAAGCTGCAGTTTATGCTGCTGTAGTACGCGTCCGACTCCTCGGTACTTGTGCTTCCGGTAGCCCTCATGCGAAACGGAGCCAAGCCGGCGGCAGTGATTAACTCCTCAGGTACAGTGGAGCAGAAGTACCCCAGTATTTTACCCCCCTTGCCCTTCCAGTCCTGCAGCACCGGATTGAAAAGCGTCTTGGTCGCTTCATTGAACTGCTCGAACACTTTTGACTTTATCTTGGTCGCCAATGTCCCTACCTCCTTTCCTGAAACAGTTTTAATTGTCGCCTATTTTGCCTGCAAGCTGCGCACTATTTCTTTAAGAAGCGCTCTTTGCAGTCTGCTTGCTCACCCTTTCCGCAGCAATCAGCGCAGCCCCGATTGCCCCCGCAATTTGCGGGTCGAGAGGCAGCTTCTTGACAGCTACGCCCAGTTTGTCTTCGAGAGCCTTGGCAAGGCCGTCGTTCTTGGCACATCCACCTGTAAGCACCACATCCTGAACCAGACCCACCTTGCGCACCATCGCATTCAACCTGCTGGCAATAGAAACATGAAGACCGGCTACGATATCAGGCAGATCCATGCCCTCATTGACCAGAGTTATCACTTCAGATTCTGCGAAAACGCTGCACTGGCTGGAGATGGTCGCGGGATTCTTACCCTGGAGCGCCAACTCAGACAAGCCTTGAAGTCCGCAGTCGAGAACCCTTGCCATGGCTTCAAAGAATCTGCCTGTGCCCGCAGCACAGCGATCGTTCATCACGAACTCCAGCACTTTGCCATTGTCGCCGAGCGACACGACCTTGCAGTCCTGCCCACCTATATCCACCACAGTTCTGACGGTAGGCAACAGCCACTGCGCTCCCCGAGCGTGACAGGTAATCTCGGAAATGTTCTCGTTAGCAAAGGACACCTTGAGTCTACCGTATCCTGTACCAACGATATAATCGAGGTCCTTTATTGAAGACAGTCCGGCTTTCTTCAAGGCTTTATCCATGACCGTCCGCGCCGTCACCTCGGGCTTTGTGGTGGACGGTATGATTTCCCATGCCACAACCTCTCCATTTTTCATTATTACGGCTTTACCTGTAGCCGAACCTACGTCACAGCCTCCGACTATCATTATGACTCCTTCCTTGACCTGTGTTCCTGCGCCACACGGCGCTACTTTATTTTTGACCCAGCCCCATGGCAGTAAAGAACTGGGATATTTTGTCCTTCACCTCATCCGGTGTAGTATATCTCGGGTCGAATGTATCAATTCCCAGAGACAAGAACGAGACTCCGAGATCACGGCACGTCTCTCTCATAATGCCTATGCTGGCTGCCCCATCCTTGTGTCCCATATGAGCCGGCCAAATCACACAGTCTATCTTATAGTCTCTGACTATTCTCACTATATCGCTGGCAAAATTATCCGCCACGCCCACTGCCTGCCTTATCATCGTGGTATCCATGAGATTCCTTTTAGCGAGG
>VGNW01000279.1 GCA_016865955.1 Chloroflexota bacterium
TTGCCATAGGCCAAGCTGGCGAAAGTGGGTCCCTGTATCATCGGCAGAACTCCTTGATTTTGATCTGCCATTATTATCTCATAAATCTATACTTATTCAGAGATTCCCTAATTGTTTCTCACGCTCTGCGAGCGATAGTTTAAAAAGAGGCACATGGTAGTATCCATGGCAGCCAATCTCATGCTCTTCAGACCATATTTCAGCCAAGCTTGAATATTTCTCCAATACCTCGCCGGTCAAAAAAAGAGTTGCCCGTAATTCGAACTTTTTGAATACCCCGAGGATCTTGTGGATCTGCTCAACACCTTGGAAAGTTCTCGTCTTAATCGGATCATGTGCTAAGTCAGCCAAATCCTCTTCAATGTCAATGGAGACAGTGCAGATTTTCATATAACATTACTCTTAGGCTTCGTTAAGTGATTTCTTTCGTGATCTTTTCGGTGCTTCTAAGCTTAAGTTCTCATGATAGTACGATGGATTGAATATCCAATGCAACACTTACTATGATTGCATTTGTCTATTGTATACTAACGCTTGGTTTTGTCAGCGCAAATTCCACGGTTTGTCATTTATAATGGCCTCATTTGAAGCTATTTACTTCACTTTGGTGGTAAATAAGAACACAAAATCAGTTTTATCGCACATCAAAGTAAAGGTCTAAGATATGACTAATGATTTTGTCTGATGAATAATTCTGCTCGATATCTTTGCGCGCCTGAACCCCGAGCTTTTCCCGCGAGGCGCCGTCGGTGAGCAACAAATCGATTTTCTCCGCCAAGGCTAGCGGATTCTTAGGCTCGACCAGAATGCCATTCCAACCATCTTTGATCACATCTATGTTGCCGGGGACCTTCGTCGCTATAACGCATTTCCCCAAGGACATAGCCTCCAGAAGCACAAGTGGTAAACCTTCCGCAAGGGATGGTAAAACAAATATGTCGGCACCCCTGTAGGCATCAGCCAGTTTCTCCCTAGGAAAGCTCCCCAGAAACATTATTTGTTCTCTTAATCCCAGAGTTGACACTTGTTTCTCCAGAGCCTGCTTCGTGCCAGGATAGCCTGGGGCTTCATCTCCGATTATTACTATGGTAGGACTCGTTTTCATAAATCTCACTGCCTCAATAAGGTGCTCAAGGCCTTTTATGGGGAGCAGCCGACCCACGAAAAGCACAATCTTCTTATCGCCAAGATTATGGGTACTCCTGAAGCTTTGCGCATCCACATATGAATTAATTCGACTCATTTCAATCCATATCGGTATAACCACCGTTTTCCCAGGGCCAGCCCCTAAATCCTTCAACTTCTCAGTTTGGGTGGCGGTAAGGGCTATGACTCTGCGAGTTGCCCTCAGTGTGCATATCCCAAGGGTCTTATTAAAAATTATCTCAATGGCTTTCTTCCAGCCATGATAGCCCAGAACTGCACCGTGGCTCGTCAGGACAAAGTTTCGCCTTGTCAGCAGGCTGGAGAAAGCAACCATACTGGACGACAGATGAAAATGACCGTGGGTGTGAACGATATCAAACCTGCTGTCTCTGATTAGCTTCAAAAACAGTCCCGGCATGACGGGATTGTTGAGTGGCGCGAAAGGGCAGTTAAACCTAAAGACCTCCACCCCATCCACGACTTCGTGCTTCTTTGTTTTAGGCACATTGGAAGTATATACGGTTACCTCATGCCCTGCCTCAACCAGCTTACGGCTCAAGGCTTCGACATGGTATTCTATGCCCCCGATATGAGGGGGGTAGTAGGGTGTAACCTGGAGAATTCTCATTCTATGTTACAGGTTGCTGGCTGTCACGACCGGCAGTAATCTCTCGTACGCATCAATGCGCCTTCACTTCTCAGCGCTGTCGGATAACGAGCCCCTGATAAGCTCTTTCATCGCCTGAAGCATCAAGGCTTCGGAAAGTAATAGCAGCCCAGCCAGACAGAGTATCACTGTGCCCAGGGCGTTGCCCAGAGCCAGCTGTTGTGTTGTGTTGTAGATGGACAGCACCCGTGCGCCCAGAGCGAGTCCAAATCCCAGCGATATAAGTCCCGGCAAGCCGAATAGCAGCAAAGGCTGTCTCAAGCTAAATAGCACAAGAACTCTGCTCAACACACTCAGACCATGCCCCACAGGGCTTCTTTTTACTTTACCCTCGTAAGTGACGTCTATGGGAACTTCTTTTACCTTCAATCCGCTCTTGCTTATGGCGAATTGCATCTCGGAGCTCACTGACATGCCGTTCTCGCTCAGCTTAAGGGCTTTGAGCGCATTCGCAGAGTATGCCCTGAACCCGCTTTGAGAATCGGTCACTTTTTGCCCGGAGCCCATGTTTGTAGTGGTAGTCAATACTCGCTGTCCCAGCCGTCTATACAGCGGCGGCTTCTTTGCCTCGCCCAGGAAACGAGACCCTATGACGATATCAGCTTCTCCGTCGATCAGAGGTTTTACGATCTTTGGTATATCTCCGGGGTCGTGCTGTCCGTCCCCGTCAAGGATTACCAGGATATCAGCCTTAAGTTGATGCCCCTTATCCAGTGCGCTGCGTATTGCGGCGCCATATCCTCTATTCCGCCCGTGCTGCAACACGGTTGCCCCCGCTTCCGTAGCCACTTCGGCTGTAGCATCCGCAGAGCCATCGTCTATAACTACGACGCTATTGACATACTTCTTCGTTTTGAGCACTACACTGCCTATGCATCGTTCCTCGTTAAAGCAGGGGATAGCAGCGACTATCTTGGTGGTATTTCCTGGGGCTGTCTTATCGTCTTTCATAATACCCTGGTTCCTCTACGACAGTTTCTTCGAAGCTGAATGTAGTGTAGCACAGGGCAGACAGTTTGACAAATGCAGTGTTTGAAGAAACTG
>VGNW01000280.1 GCA_016865955.1 Chloroflexota bacterium
CGTCGCGATATGAGCACATCCAGCTCAGGTTGCAGGAGACTGACGGGAAGGACGAGGTGGTGATTATCAAATCGCTCAAGCAGGGAGCCGTTCCTGCTCAGTGAGGTTAAGATGGTTATAAGTCTGGCGAATAGAGACCTGATAACTATAGACGACCTCTCCAATCAGGAGATCGAGGCTGTCTTCGCTCAGGCGGATGAGATAGCAGGCTCGATGAGCGCGCAGTTCGGCATATGCCAGGGCAAAATCATGGCGAGCCTGTTCTTCGAGCCGAGCACCAGAACGCGGCTATCATTCGAAGCTGCCATGCACAGGCTGGGCGGTCGCGTCATATCTGTAACCGAGATGGGAAACACCTCTCTGGCGAAGGGAGAGAGCATCGCCGATATGGCGAGGGTAGTGGGAAGCTACGCGGATATCATCGTCATCAGGCATCCCTGGGAGGGCGCAGCGAAGGTGGTTGCGGATTATGCCGATGTGCCTGTGATAAATGCAGGAGACGGCGGACACGAGCACCCCAGCCAGACCCTGCTCGACCTCTACACGCTGAAGAAGGAGAGGAAAACGCTGGAGGGGCTGAAGATTGCCCTGTGGGGCGACCTGAAATACGGGCGCACGGTGCATTCGTTAGCCTGTGCTCTGGCGAGGTTCGGAGCCACCATACACTTCCGCCCCAGCCCCGGCTTCGAGATGCCGGAGCATGTTATCAGAAAGCTGACCACCGAATATACAGGCAGGCTGGAGCGCTATAACGGACCTAAAGAGGGAGAGAAGGGATTAATCCCGCTGGACGCAATATATGTTACGCCGAGCGGACCCCATCAACTGGCGAACATACCTGCAATCGGAATTCAGATGGAACTCGAGAAGGGCGTGGACGCCCTTTATGTAACCAGATTGCAAAAAGAAAGGCTGGAGCCGGCAGCAGAAGGAGAGAGGGAGAAGTCGTATCCCGTCGTGGACAAGAAGCTGTTCCGGGAAAAGGGGTTCGGCGAAACGATTATTATGCACCCGTTGCCGCGGGTGGGCGAGCTTGCCTATGAGATAGACGCCGACCCGAGAAGCACATACTTCAAACAGGCGGCGCGCGGTGTGCCTATCAGAATGGCTCTGCTGTCGCTGCTTCTCGGCGCCAAGAATGTTGATATGCCGGAGAAGAAGATAGTTTCCTTCGCACAGAAAAGGGAATATCCGGTCTATAAACGAGATGCGGGCATCAAGTGCCAGAACAGGAAATGCATTTCGGTGCAGGAAACCGAGCAGCAATACATCAAGCATGAGTTTCAAATTGTATCCGGCGAACCTTTGACCCTGAGATGCATATATTGCGAGCACGAAATTCATCCGCCCTATATAGCAAGCTCGAAGTGGCACCAGGGCATTGTGGAAAAGAAGAGATATTACAGGGCAAGCAGCTTCATGGTGGGCCGAATCAGGCCGGAGAACCTCATCATTTTCGGCTCTGAGGATGAGGCTAAGCGTCAGGGGTTCAAGCCCGGCAAGAGAGGGAAGCCCAGCGGGAATGAAAAAGGCAAAATGCAAAGTGAAAAATGCGATGGTGAAAAAGAAACTACCCGAGTGCAAGCACGCAAACCTGCTCATTAAGGGTGGCCGCATAATCGACCCTTTGCAGGGCATCGATGCTGCGGGCGATATGCTTATATCAGAGGGCAAGGTCGCATGGCTGGTCGTTAAGAAGGCGGGGCGGGTACCGGAGAACTTCTCTGTAATCGATGCCAGGGGCATGGTGGTCTGTCCGGGGTTCATCGATTTACACTGCCACCTGCGCCAGCCCGGCTTTGAGGAGAAAGAGACTATAGCCACGGGGACGCGCGCTGCTGCCCGGGGCGGTTTCACCACGGTCTGCTGCATGCCCAATACGAAGCCGCCGATAGACGGGGCTTCGGTTGTGGAATATATCAAAGATATGGCTGCCCGCGAAGGGATGGTGCGGGTCTTACCGGTAGGATGTATTACCGTGAAGCGGAAAGGCAGCGAGCTCGCCGATTTCGGCGAGCTTTTCGCATCGGGCGTTATCGCCTTCAGCGATGACGGCAGCCCGGTAATGGATTCCTCGCTTATGCGCAGCGCCCTGGAACACAGCCGCGAGTCCGGGGTGCTGATTATAGACCACTGCGAAGACCTCGCCCTCAGTCAGGATGGCGTGATGAACGAGGGCAGGCTGGCGACTCGACTGGGACTCAAAGGTATCCCGCCTGCTGCCGAGGAGAGCATGGTAGCCCGGGACATACGCCTGACCAGGGTTACAGGAGGCAGACTCCACATCGCACATGTGAGCACGGCGGGCTCGGTGGAGCTCATCCGCAAGGCTAAAGAAGAAGGGCTTTCGGTTACGGCTGAGGTCACTCCCCATCATCTCACCCTGACGGAAGATGCGGTCGTGGGTTATAACCCCAATGCCAAGGTGAATCCTCCGCTCAGAACGCGCAAGGATGTAGAGGCGCTTATATCGGGGTTGAAGGAAGGCGTAATAGATGCCATTGCCACCGACCACGCCCCGCACACCGCTGAAGACAAAAACTGCGATTTTGCTCATGCTGCCTTCGGCATCAGCGGCTTCGAGACGGCTCTGGGCAGCCTGATGATGCTGGTGCATAGTGAGGGGCTGGATTTAGTTACGCTTATCTCCAAACTCACGCATGAACCGGCTTCTATTCTGCGCAGGACTGACCTCGGTACGTTGAAGCCTGGCACTGCTGCCGATGTGGTCATCTTCGATCCGAATGCCGAGTGGGTGGTGAATCCCGGAGAGTTCGTTTCGAAGGGCAGGAACACGCC
>VGNW01000281.1 GCA_016865955.1 Chloroflexota bacterium
CGGTCTCCGGCTCGTGAGCGGCAGCGACCGCCCAGGCGATGAGCTTCTTCTTATAGAACACCGGAACTATGTTAAGCATGTCCTGGTTGTGGAAGCCGCCGTAGAGCACATCATTAACGAAGAAGACATCGCCGTCCCTGATGCCCACGCTGGGATCGTCTTTATAATATTTGAGGATGTACTTGATGGGCACCTGTCCGCTGCAGATGTGGAGATAAGTTCCCACCGAAGCTGCGACAAGGTCGCCTGCGGCGGTGTAAACACCCACCCCGCAGTCCATGCCCTGGATGGCGGGGGAGAGGCCGGTCATCATCATGTTCTGCTTGGCTTCCTCGCAGATAAGCTCAAGCTTGGTCAGATAGACGGAGAACTCATCAGCGCCTATCTTGCCCATCCACTGTTTTTCCAGCCTGGTTGGCTTTTCGGGATAGACTTGATTTATAACATCTTCATCGACCGGCATAATTATTTTCCTACAAACTTTCGATTATTCCGCTCATATAGCGGTCTATGCTGTATTTCATGCCCGGAGGGAGCACGATAGTGGTGTCCCTGGCTTCGATTACCGCCGGACCCGGGATTACGTTGCCGGCTCGCAGCAGTTCGGCATCGTAGATTTCGGTTTCCTTGAAATCGTTGTGCTGCTTCCAGTAAACAGGTCGTTTGCCTTTGAGAGCCTTCTGCGGGCTTTCCCCTTCGGGGGAGAAAGCGGGCAGGCTGGGTTTGTGCAAAGGCACGGTGGCGAAGAGATAAAAGTTCTCTACATTGATGCCTGTCACCGGTATGGCGGCAAGGCTTCCGTATCTGGCCTCGTGGATGCCGGTGAAGGTGTCGCAGATGGCTTTCACATCGTCCTCTGATTTCAGATAGAGCCGCGGTGAGGCTACGCGCGTCAACCTCAGGTGGTCGCCGTAGCGCATGTCGAGTTCCAGACTTAATATCACATCATCGGGGCGAAAACCCTCGCTCCTGATATCGCGGAAGGCTATCTCTTTCAGGCTGTCTATAATTTTATTGAACTGGTCGTATTCCTCGAGGTAGGGCGGGAATTTCATGGGGTGATACAGTATCACGTGTTTGGACGCTTCGTAGCACTGCTTCAAGTCCAGGGTGGCGCCGCCCATGGCGCAGAATACGCTGGAGAAGGGGAAGGTCACTATTTTGGGCGCCTTGAGATAGCCATTGTAGTCCACGCAGTGCGTTGGCCCGGCACCGCCGTAGGAAAAAAGCACGAATTGCTCGGGAGAATAGCCCCTGAATACCACCTCTTTGAGTATGGTGTTGCCCATATTGGCGTCAACGACGGTGCGGATATGAGAAGCAGCCTCCACGGGGGTCAAGCCCAGCGGTCGGGCTATCCTCTCCATAGCTTTGAATGCCTTATCTTTCGACAGCTTCATCTTGCCGCCGAGGAAGTAATCGGGATTTATATAGCCGAGCACGACGTCGGCATCGGTCACTGTAGGTTCTGTTCCCCCGAGGTCGTAGCATACGGGTCCGGGATTGGAGCCGGCGCTCTTCGGTCCCACCTCCAGCTTGTTGCCCATAAGCTCGTTGAGCCAGGCTATGGAGCCGCCGCCGGCGCCGATGGTGTTCACCTCAACCATGGAGTTCTCGGTAGCCCAGCGGTCTATCACCGGCCAGTCCTGATAGAAACGGCAACTGCCGTCGATAATCAAGCCGTAATCGAAGCTGGTGCCCCCCATATCGGAGACCAACACATTGGGGAAGCCGTAGAGCTTGCTCAACCAGTTCGCGCCCAGCAGGCCCGCCACGGGTCCGGCGCCGAAGGTATCCACTGCGCGCGTCCGGGATAATTTTGCTACGCCGCCCAGATTGTTGATGATGCTCAGCGGCTTTTTGTAGCCGTAGTCGCGCAGCTCCTCACCCAGCGCAGAAAGCTGCTCGGTCATCTCGGTATGGAGATAAGCCGATAGTATCACTACATTGGTTCGGGGATACTCATGCCACTTCGGCTGCACCTCGCTGGATAGAAGCACCGGGATGTTCCCCAGATAGCGGTCGGGGTATTCCTCCTGAATGACCTCCCTTATCAACTGCTCATGGGCGGGATTGATGAACGACCACAACAATGAGACCACAAAGCCGCGCGCGCCTCTATCCACCAGGCATTGGATTTTCTGACGCACCTCTTCTTTTTGCAGAGGTATAACCGCGTTGCCGAAGCAGTCGATACGCTCTTTGACGCCGACGGTCATATCAAAGGGGATAAGTGGCTCCGGCTTCTGTGCCAGGTACATATAGCGGCGCTCTCTGGGGTGCAGTCCGTCCGCCCAGGACCTCGACCTGCCCACCAGCAGCATGTGCTCCTGCCCGGCGGTGGTGATCAGACCCAATTTGGGACCGGTGCGCTGTATGAGCGTGTTCATAGCGATGGTGGTAGAGTAGCGCACCACGGCGGTCTTCTGCAGTAAACCGGTCAGGGAAATACCGAGCTGCCTCGCGGCTTCCTCGGTAGCTTTGCGGAAGCCGATGCTGAGGTTATAGCCTGTGGTGGGCGACTTAGCCCGTGCCATCCGGTCGCCATACACCACCAGACAGTCAGTGAAAGTGCCCCCTACGTCTATATCTATGGTTGCTTCCATCAACTCCTCAAGCATTCAGCCGTCAGCGGTCAGCTTTCAGTGAATTTCCTGATAGCCGAATGCTGAAAGCTGATAACCTTTTGCTCAATTTTGCACTCTTCATTTCGAGGTCGTTTAGCAATGGTCTGTTTCGGTTGTATTCTTCCCCACAGGGCTTTTTGACCGAGTTTTAGCCCTGTTTT
>VGNW01000282.1 GCA_016865955.1 Chloroflexota bacterium
TTATGCCGGTAACCATCGGCTTGGCGAACTCAGGCCACTTGTCATAATCCTGCATGGCAGTCCAAATCCGTTCAGAGGAATGGGGCATATCTATGGAATATGAGTATTGCTTCATGTTTTAAGTACGTCCTGTGGCAGCGTAATCTAACCGACTTCGGCGGAGTTGTCAAGGTCGGGACACCGGCGACCCCGGGCATGTTGACAAAGGGGAACGGCGGAATTAATATGCGCATAACCCGATTATGGAGAAGTATATAAGGAGGCCCCATGTCGGAAAAGCCGGAAAGACCTGAAAGACCTGTAAGATATAAAGAGGAAAAGGGCGAGGAGAAGAGGCGGGAGAAGGATGAGAAGGAGGACGAAAAGAGGAAGGGCTGGGATGAGAAGTGGCGGCGGGACAGGGTCAATGCTGTAGGCTGGGCGGCGATTCTTATCTGGGGGGCGCTGATCTTGCTGGCGGAGACCACGGGTTGGGGAGAAGATAATTTCGACTGGTGGGAAGGATGGGCTGTTTTCTTCAGCGGCGCCGGCGCCATCTTGTTGCTCTCTGCGTTCTACCGTACGCTGGTGCCGGAGCATCGCCGCGCGGTGACAGGCAATGTGATTTTCGGGTTAATCCTGCTGGGCATAGGTTTAGGTGAGCTTATAAGCTGGAACTACATCTGGGTTATAGTGCTGGTCGCTATCGCGCTGTTGATACTGCTCCGAGCTTTTGTGCCCAAGCGTTGAACCCTAAAGCCTGCCGAGATTGAAGGTCATGAACTCGCCCCAGGCATAGTCCAGAGGCGTCCACCAGCGTTCGCGCCCGATGCAGCGGAAGTAGGGCGGTCTGATTGACAGTATCAGGTCGCCGATCTTGTAGCGGGCAAGCACAGGCGTCGAAACAACCAGGCTGCCCAGCTCGCGGGGCTTCATTTCGTGCAGCATCTTAATGCCTCTTCGGGTCTGAACCTCGAAGAAGAACTGGTCGTAGTTGGGTACCCAGGCTTTGCGATTGTCCCGCTGCTGCCCGAACATCCCTTCGGTAGCACCGTATATTTCACGAATGTCCGCCTGCCCGTAGAGGGCTCTCAATGCAGGCTCCTCCCGTGTATTTATACCGGGCACGCTGCCCAGCGTCATAATGCGCACTTTCCATATATCCCTGGGGTAGATGCGATGAGCGCGGTGAAGGTAGCGTCCGAACATGATGGCTGTGGGCGAAACGCCACCCACCATCGTGACATTTTCATCTTTGCACTTCTGATAAGCCAGTTCGAAACGCGCTTCCCAGGCGCGGACGGATTTACTGCCGCCAAGAGCATCAATCTCCTCCTGAGTGGGGACTGAGCGTATGGGTGTGAACGCCGATACGTGCTTGAGATAGATTCCCGAGCTATACCCGTATTCCAGGTCTTTGTCTCCTACCTTCACTGTTCCAACCACCGAGGGGAAATTGAGGTTCAAGTTTGCGCCCTCGAGCACCTCGTAGCATCTATTACCGACCACGTAGTTGAGCATAGCCCGTCCGGCGCTGATTCTCATCTGCAGGTCGGTTGGGGTCATGGGAATGAACTTGGAATCGTCACCTGTAGTGCCGCGCGTGATAGCCCAGCCGATCGGTTCTTCGTTAAGCAACAGCCCTGTTTCTCCAGCCATCACCCGCTGAATCAGGGGTTTGTACTCTTCGTAGGTGGTCACGGGAAAGGAACGGCGGTAGTCAGCGATGGTTTCTATATGAGCTGCCCCGTGAGACTTTCCGTAGTCCGTCCTGGCATAGCCCTCAAGAAGCGCATGCAGCACTTTCCTTTGTGCATCTCCCGGAGCCTCAACGGCGTCATGCCAGGGCTGCAGAAAAGTCTTGAGCGTTGCAATGGATTCTTCGTGTCGGTTTTCAGTCATAGGTTTGCCTTTATCGAAGGATAGCTATGGAGTCCCCAGCTTTCGATAAATAAACGCTTCCCGCCAGCGCCAGTGTTCGCGAAGCATTGCCTCGTTGGCTTCTTTCAGGAGGATTTCCAATCTATTAATGTCTGGTGCTTCTTTAATCTCGTCGGTGATTGCGGAGAGGTACCGCGCCGTTTGCCGGTACTGCTCGGAGGTTCGCAAGTATTCACGGTAAACCCGAACACCGATAAGAGTAGCTGCGACCGCGGGAAGTATCTCCCCCAGCGACACCATTATATTAGGAACGTTTGAAACTGAGAACGTGCCCGAGTGAGTAATGCCAATAGCATGAACGATTGCTATTATCAGCGTTATCACGAATAGTATATCGCCACCGCGGGATAGCTGGGTATGCCTACGCTTATATAAATTGCTTTTTTTACTGTAGTAAGAGATTTGAGCGTTAATCCAGGATAACTGTAAAAAGTTTTTCAGGGATTCAAATGGGATTTCACGATTGAGTTGCTTCGCGGTTGGTCTATTCCAGAGCCACGCAAATGCCCTGGTTACCCAGTCTCCTGATGAATAAGGCGACCTTTCGCCTGATGGCTGCTCAAACGACCTGAGTCTTATGTCAGCTACGCGCCAGAATACGGCTGCTCGCAGTCGCTCCGCCAGAGACCTGTAGTCAATCCATTTACGATGCCAATCGCCAATGCGCGAAGCCGCAAGTAACAAGAGAATGACGGTCATCTCAGCTACTTCCAGCCAGAGCAGCCCGGGCATATCCTCAAAAAAAATTGCCTGCGTTGCGGCTGTGGCCACCGCCGCTGCTGCCAGAGCATAAATTGTGCTGCCGGCTCTCATATGGTGGTTCTGGTAGCGCTGGGCGTGAAGGTCAGCGCGGACG
>VGNW01000283.1 GCA_016865955.1 Chloroflexota bacterium
AAGCTGGGGCCGGAGGGCGCTGCGGCTCTTATGTCCGGGGTCAAGGGTGAGGTGGAGCGCATGAAGTCCCATGACTGGTCGGAAGTTAGAAATCGCGGACTGACAAGCCAGAAATTCTTATCGGGAGTCATCAGGCGGATTGCTTTGATGAAGGCGCTCGCCGATACGGTGGGTCTGGAAAGGGCGTCCGCTATACAATGCAGGCTGCTGGACAGGACAATCTACCAGTCTATGTCGCCGATGTGGCCCACCGTGGCAGATTACAAAGCCTGCGGGGACTTCTTTAGGGCATTCTGTGACTATACCAGAGTTGCAATGAATGCCAACGTGCGTTCGGGGCTGCACGGGCTGGATTGGATAGAGGACTCGCCCAAAGCCCTGGCATTTGACATAAAGTATTGCGTATGGCACGAGGTGGCTAAGGCTTTGGGCAATCCTTATTTCTGCTACCCATCAACCTGCTATGGCGATGAAATCACTATCCCCATAGTGCTGGGCGAAGCAGGCCCCGAGTACAGATGGCGACGTACAGGAACCCTGGCACAGGGTGCCCCGGTATGCGACTTCAGGTATGAAGTCCTGAGGTAATCTAGTCTCAAGTCGAATTGGAGGCTATTTTACCAGTTAACCGGTACAGGTTTTCCCGCAGGCAGTCCCGAAGGCGGACTGGCTTCGATGTGCAGCTTGTCCAGAGCCTTATCTCTAAGCACTCTGAGTGAGTTCTGAAGCTGTTCCTGCTGCGCGACCGGCATATCTGCTGCCAGTTCCATAATGATTGCCTTCATTATCTCGATACCGGGATCGACAAGCTTCTCGCCTTTAGAGGTCATTTTGATTTCGGTGAACGGATGTCCCTTTTTTTTGGGCACTCTCTGGACGAGGCCTTCCGATTCCATTCTGTTGAGAAGCCCTGCGATAGTCTGGTTCTCACGGAAGACCAGGCGTGCTACCTCGGCAGGAATCAGGGTACCGGGATAGTCCCTGCAAGCCCAGAGAACGGCGAGTTTCTCCGGGGTCAATCCCACCTTCAGGAGCTTGGTCTCAGCCACTTTGTTGACTGCGATCCATGCCTGACGAAGCATGGCGAAGGTGGTAAGAGCCGGGTACTGGAATTTGAAGTCGTAGAACTTCATGTCCTGCATCTTGTATCTCCTCCTGCAAAAGCAAAATACTATCTTACAAGACAAATATTTTAATTCAGCGTGTGCGATATAAGTATCAGCTATTATCTGATTTATTTGCAGGAAAAATCTTACAAAGCCAAGCCCTTCATTCCAGGAGGCGGTTCTGCATTACATAGCGAATTAATTCTGAATTATTCTTAATTCCTAATTTGTCCAGGACGCGGCGGCGGTAAGTGCTCACAGTTTTTACGCTGAGAAGTAATTCTTCTGCAATCTCCTTGCCTTTTTTCCCTGAGGCAATCATGCACATCACCTGAAACTCGCGGTCGGAAAGCGCCTCATGCGGCTGCTTGCTGTCGTTTCTTTTTAAATTGGCGACTAATTTCTCCCCGAGCGAGCGGCTGATATAATTACCGCCAGACGACACTTTTCTTATGGCTGCCACGAGCTCGTCAGGTGCGCTCTCCTTGGTCAGATAGCCGGATGCTCCTGCCTTGAGGGTTCGTACAGCGTATTGCTCCTCAGGATATATACTAAGCATAAGAACGCGGAGCTTTGGTTTTATGCTTCTCAGTTGCTTGAGGACATCCAGCCCGCTCATGCCGGGCATGGAGATATCCAGTAGAACAACGTCATAATTGTACTTCGCTATCTTAGCCAGTGCTTCCTGCCCGTCTTTAGCTTCTCCGGCTACAGTGATATCCGGGGTATCGGCTACAATCTGTTTTAAGCCCTCGCGGACTATCGCATGGTCATCGGCTATCAGCACTTTTATCATGGGGGGCCTCTTTATTCAGTGGTATGCGGACAATAATTGTAGTGCCTTTATCCTGCGAGCCTGTGATTTTGACCCCGCCGCCGCAGAAACTGGCGCGCTCCTTTATTCCCAGAAGTCCAAATGACCTGGGGCTGGAGACCTGTTCTTGTGTGATGCCTCTGCCGTTGTCTGTGACTTCAAGCATCAGGCTGTTATTTATCTTGCGAAGGCTGACTTTAACTTTTGTTGCATTGGCGTGTCGAGCTACATTTGTCAGGGTTTCCTGAATTATACGGAAAACGGCGGTGGCACGTTCCGGCTCCAGAGCAGTGCCGTTGGGTTTGAAGGTAAGCACGCACCTGACTCCGGTGCGATTTTGAAACTCCTCTGTCAGCCACTCCAGAGCTGCTTCAAGGCCTAGATCCTCTATTAATCTTGGACTTAGTTCTGAGGACAGGGTTCTGACTGCCTGGATGGTTCTATCAATCAATTGCAGCATTGCCGTTGTTTTCTTCAGCATGGGTTCCTGTTCGCGATTTAACCTTTGGTTCAACCATGCCAGGTCTATCTTTAAAGCGGTAAGAATCTGGCCAAGCTCGTCGTGAATTTGGCGAGCGATAGCCGCTCGTTCTGTTTCTCGTGCTTGTTGCAGATGGGAAGAGATGCCGCGCAGCTCCTCTTCAATTCGTTTTCGCTCGGTGATATCCTCGAGTATGCCCGAAAGCCCGATGATTTCGCCCTCTTTCTTTAACGGTATAGCACTGAAGCTTACAGTAACTGCATAACCTTTTTTATGTTGCACTGGTACTTCGTTGCGTACGTTTTCGCCCGATAAGACCTCTTCAAC
>VGNW01000284.1 GCA_016865955.1 Chloroflexota bacterium
CCTTCAGCGCTCAGCTTTCAGCGGTCAGTAAAAGTATTCTGAATGCTGATGTCTGACAACTAAGAACTCATGTAAAAGGAGGATTCTTAAATGGAGGTTAAGAAGGTAGCGGTACTGGGTGCCGGAATTATGGGGGCAGGCATCGCTCAGGTAGCGGCTCAGGTCGGTCTGCAGGTGAATATGAGAGATATAGATGACAGATTCCTGGAGAAGGGTATGAGCACTATCAAGCAGAGCCTGGGTCGCATTGTGAAGAAAGAGAAGATGACACAGGCTGAGGCGGATGCTGCTGTGGCTCGTATCAGATGCACCAAAGACCTCATTGAATCAGTGAAGGATGTGGACGTAGTAATAGAAGCAATCCCTGAGAGCATGATTTTGAAGAGGGAGACCTATGTCAGAATCGACGTCGCCTGTCCTGAGAAGGTCATCTTCGCCTCCAATACTTCGGGGTTGAGCATCACCGATATGGCATCTGCTACTAAGAGGCCGGACAGGTTCGTGGGAATGCATTTCTTCAACCCTGTGCCCATGATGCAGCTTGTTGAGATTGTCAAGGGTTACAGCACCAGTGAAGCGACTGTCAGTGTGATAAAAGCCCTGGCAATTAAGATGGGCAAAACTTATGTTATTGCCGAAGACACGCCGGGCTTTGTCACCACTAGGCTCATCGGCGTGCTTCAGAACGAAGCTATACATTGCTTAGCCGAGGGCATAGCCAGCGCTGAGGATATCGATAAATCCATGAAGCTGGGCATGAACCATCCCATGGGTCCGCTGCAACTGGCTGATTTTGTCGGATTGGATACGCTTCTCTCGTGTATGGAGAACCTATATAAGGAATACGGCGACCCTAAGTATCGCCCTCCGCTATTGCTGAGGCAGATGGTGCGAGCCGGACACTTGGGGCGAAAGACAGGCAAAGGCTTCTACGATTACTCAGAACAGAAGTAAAGTCACATAAAACGCTGATTGAAAGGTGTAAAATAGATAATAGCATTCAGCAGTCAGTTTTCAGCGGTCAGGAGGCTATTTACTCTGAAAGCTGACTGCTGATAACTGTATGCTTATAGGCGGTTGAAAAAGAAAGGCAGGTGCTCACATGGCAATGAAATCAGGCAAGGAATACATTGAAAGCCTCAGAAAGTTGAAGCCAAAGGTCTATGCTTTCGGCGAAAGGGTAAAAAGCGTGGTGGATTACCCGCTGTTCCAACCCCACATAATGGCGGCAGCTATGACCTACGAGCTGGCTAAGCAGCCCGAGTTCGAGAAGGAGATGACCGCCACCTCCAATCTTACGGGGGAGAAGATTAACAGATTCACTCATGTTCATCACAGCATCGACGACCTGGTGAACAAGGTGAAGATGATGCGACTGCTGGGGCAAAAGACAGCCACCTGCTTCCAGAGATGCGTGGGCTTCGACGGTCTCAATGCCGTCTATATCACAACGTATGACATAGATAAGAAGCACGGCACCAATTATCATGAGAGATTCAGGAAGTACCTCAAATATGTGCAGGACAACGATTTGATGCTGGCGGGGGCGATGTCCGACCCCAAAGGCGACCGGAGCCTCAGACCGCACCAGCAGCATGACCCTGATGTATATGTGCATATAGTGGAGAAGAGAGATGACGGCATAGTGGTGCGGGGTGCCAAGGCTCATATAACGGGCGCTATTAATGCCCACGAAATTATTGCTATGCCCACCCGTGCTATGGGCATAGAGGATAAGGACTACGCCGTTTGCTTCACGGTGCCTGTCGATGCCAAGGGCGTGACGCTAATTTTCGGCAGGCAAACCAATGACACCCGAAGGCTCGATGGTGAGATGGACCCCGGCAATGCCAAATACGGCATTGTCGGCGGCGAGGCGCTGATAGTATTCGACAACGTTTTTGTGCCCTGGGACAGGGTATTTATGTGCGGCGAATTCGACTTCACCGGGCAGCTTGTGGAGACCTTTGCCGGTTTCCACAGGAGTAACTACGGCGGTTGCAAGGTCGGGCTTTCTGATGTGGTGACCGGCGCAGCCTACTGGATGGCGGAGAACAACGGCGTGGAAAAGTCGCCTTATATTAGAGACCTGCTGGCGGAGATGGCGAGCATGGCGGAGACCTGCTGGTCGTGCTCTCTCGCGTGTTCCTACCAGGGCAATAAGACGAACTCTGGCGCATACACCATCAATCCTCTACTGGCAAACGTGGTCAAGCTTAACATAACAAGATTTAATTACGAATGGATGCGTCTGGCGCAGGACATCGCCGGCGGCTTGATTATCACTATGCCCTCGGAGAAGGACTTCAGGAATCCTGAGATAGGCAAGTACATAGACAAATATCTAGTGGGCAAGGCGGGCACTCCCACGGAGCACAGGATGAAGATGTCCAGGCTTATCGAGAATATGGCGGTGGGGGCAGGGCTTCCCGAGGCTCTGCACGGCGCAGGCTCGCCTCAGGCGCAGAAGATGATGATTCAGAGGCGCGTCAACTTCGAAGGTAAAAAGGAGCTTGCCGAGACTATTGTGAGCATCAAGCCCGATAAGCACTTCAAGAATATTACAGGCAAGACCGAGGAGGAGTACTTTAAGAAGCTCAGGGAATCGCAGCCGAAGTGCGATTAGGTCGGCGCTGCAGCGAGGGGTGTGGCTGAGCTGTTAGCTGGCTGTTTGTGCGAAGGTGGTTCATAAACACGGCAGTACAAACAAGTTGAGGGAGTA
>VGNW01000285.1 GCA_016865955.1 Chloroflexota bacterium
TTGCTGAACCGCCCCCGGTCTGAGGCGATATCTATGGAATTCACGGAGGTGCCCAGTATCTTAACACCCGCTTCTTCAAGCTCAGCAGCGATATTAAGCGGTGTCTGACCACCGAACTGAACAATAACCCCCATCGGCTTCTCTTTGTGATAGATACTAACTACATCCTCCACAGTCAGCGGCTCAAAGTACAGCTTGTCCGAGGTGTCATAATCCGTAGAGACGGTCTCCGGGTTGCAATTAACCATGATGGTCTCAAAGCCCATATCGCGCAGGGCAAAGGCGGCGTGAACGCAGCAGTAGTCAAACTCGATGCCCTGACCAATCCGGTTCGGACCACCGCCAAGAACCATCACCTTCGTTCTATCGCTAACAGTAGTCCGGTCAGGTGCATTATAGGTGGAATAGTAATACCTGGCATTCTCTGCACCGCTCACCGGCACATAATCCCAGGCTTCTACCATGCCCAGAGCAATGCGGCGCTCACGGATTTTGTTCTCCTTTACCCTGAGAAGTTTAGCCAGATACTTGTCAGTAAAGCCGTCTTTCTTTGCCTGAATGAGCAATTTGTCAGGCAGCTTTTTGCCCTTATACTTAAGGAGCTTTTCCTCAAGTTCAACCAGTTCTTTTAACTGCTGAATGAACCAAGGCTTGATATAGGTCTTTTTGTACAACTCCTCAATATCGGCACCCTTACGGAGCGCTTCATACATGATGAACTGGCGCTCACTGGTGGGATACTTTAACAGGTTCATCAGCTCATCCAGCGATTTCTCATGGAAGTCCTTGGCAAAGCCGAGCCCAAAGCGTCCGTTCTCCAGGGAGCGAATCGCCTTCTGGAAAGCTTCTTTATAAGTCTTACCAATGCTCATAACTTCGCCGACGGCGCGCATCTGTGTCCCCAGCCTGTCTTCAGCATCACGAAATTTTTCAAAAGCCCAGCGGGCAAACTTCACCACGATATAGTCACCCGATGACGTATATTTTTCCAGCGTTCCCTCACGCCAGTATGGAATCTCATCCAGCGTTAGGCCTGTTGCCAGCTTCGCCGATATGAGAGCGATAGGGAAGCCGGTTGCTTTCGAGGCAAGCGCAGAAGAGCGCGAGGTCCGCGGGTTGATTTCGATTATGACGACCCGTCCGGTCTTAGGGTCATGCGCAAATTGGAGGTTAGTGCCACCGATAATGCCTATCCTCTCAACTACCTTATAGGAGAAGCCCTGGAGGCGCTTTTGCAATTTCGGGTCTATGGTAAGCATGGGCGCAGTACAAAACGAATCGCCAGTATGCACACCCATAGCATCAACATTTTCGATAAAGCAGACCGTTATCATATGGTTCTTCACATCGCGGATAATCTCAAGCTCGAGCTCCTCCCAACCTTCAACGGACTCCTCAATAAGCACCTGCCCAATCATGCTGGCAGCGATGCCGCGACTGGCGATAACACGGAGTTCTTCCATATTGTAGGCTAATCCTCCGCCGGTTCCGCCGAGGGTATAAGCAGGACGCACGACTACCGGTAACCCCAGCTCCAATGCAACTGACTCAGCCTCCTCCACGCTGTAGACAGTTTTACTCTTGGGTAAATCAATGCCCAGTTCCTGCATCGTCTCCTTGAAAGCAAGACGGTCTTCACCTCGCCTGATTGCTTCCGGCTCAACACCGATAACCCTGACATTGTATTTTTCGAGAGCACCAGAACGAGCAAGACTGGCACTCAGATTAAGTCCGGTTTGACCCCCCAGGTTGGGAAGAATTGCATCTGGATGCTCTTTCTCAATGATTCGAATCATCGTCTCCAGATTAAGCGGCTCAATATAAGTGATGTCCGCCATGCCGGGGTCGGTCATGATTGTTGCCGGATTTGAATTGACCAGAATTATCTCATATCCCAGTGAACGCAGGGCTTTACATGCCTGTGTTCCGGAGTAGTCAAACTCACAGGCTTGACCGATAATTATAGGACCAGACCCGATAATCATTACCTTCTTTATGTCATTTCGCCTCGGCATTAGTTCTCTCCTTTTTATCGTGCTCTTCCGCGGTTGCTTTACTTCTCAATGGGCGGTTGGGTGTATTTTAGCACCGACACTTGATTAGCACAATCCTTTTGAGTTGAAAAAGATAAGGATAGCTACAATAGCGAGGCACTATTTGAGGAGTCGTTGGGCGTGATTAAATAAATTGATATTCCGTTTGCCCGCAGGTTAAAGCTCAGGGCTTCTCCTGACCGTCTTTGTAAGCCTGCCCAACCACTTCCACAGGGTGCGATACGGGGTAGGAAAGAAGCTGCTGGAACTGGAGCATGCACCCAAAGCAGTCGGTCAAGATTTTTTCAGGATTGAGCCCCTGAACGTGTTGCATGAGCCCCTTTCCCATTTCGACGCCGGCATCGTAGAAGTCCCGTTTTAAGCCCACGATTCCGGCAAGTCCACAGCAATAGGAGTCGCCCTCAACCTTTTTGATTTTCAGCTCTGGAATTTTCTCGAGAAGCGCCACGTAGGGCTCCCCTATCCTCTGTGAGCGAAGGTGGCATGGCGGGTAATAGACAGTCGAAGCTGGCACTGGAGCGAAATCGGTCTTGAGTTCTCCTTGTTTCTGCAGGCGCGCCAGATATTCGCCCAGGTCAAAGGTCCTTGAAGCAATCTGGATACGCTTATCCCGGTCAATGGAAATAAAATATTCCTGGTCTTTCA
>VGNW01000286.1 GCA_016865955.1 Chloroflexota bacterium
TTCGTACGCCGAAAGGCAAGCCTTCGGCGCAGCAGCGGCCAGACGGAGCGTTGATAACTTATGGCACGCACGTATCTCCGGGCAACGTTCTCTGTCGTCGGCCGGTCCAGGGCACGTTTGATCTCTTCTAAATAGCGCGGAAATATGATATCGGGATGAAAATGCCGCAGTGCTCGGTCCCTGGCTTTGTGCGAGAGCTCTTGTCGCCTCTCCATGACCTGGCTTAACTGCTGGCAAAAGTTCTCCGCTTCTGTGGGCAGGCCACAGTCACCTACCACCTCAGGCGTCGCGCCGCTCTCCTTATAAAGAATCGGCAGCCCACTCGCTAAGCCCTCCAGGACATGGTTAGGACAGGCCTCATTCTCCGAGAAGGTCAACAAGACATCGCACGAGCGCAGGGCTGTGGCCAACTCCTCCCGTCGCAGCACCCCCATGACATGGATGTTGGGGAGTTGTGGGGCATCAGAGTAGTGACCACACAACACGAACCCCACGTCCGGGTTGGCCCGCGCCACCAAGTAGATGCTTTGAGCACCTTTCCTGGGGTTGGTACTCCAAGTCACGCAGCAGACCTTCACTCGTTCGGGGAAATGTATCTGCTCACCATCCGGCCTGAAGCGATCTGTGTCCACAGGGTTGTAAATCACCGGACCGTCGTGGACGATCACCGGGAACTTTTCCCGCGTGCTGTGGCGGCAGTAGTAACTCTGAAAGATCGTGAGGTCGGTAAGGAGGTTGACTTGATGTTGAATCTCATCCGCATTATCACGCCGGCCGTAGTCCTGTGCCGCGCCGTCAATCCGATGAACCAGGCGCAGAAACGGATTGCGCCGAATCCCCCTCAGGATCTCCGCGTAGCCCACCTGCCAGTGGGAGGTGAAGAGCACATCGTACCGATCCGTGAGTTGGTCCGTATGGGAGATACCCTTGGAGTTTAAGTGATTGATGAAATTCAGCAGGAAGTAGTTGCCCCCGCCTTCCGGTTTGACTTGGATAGGAATACAGATTTTCATTGCAGCAGGGGTTTGTAGACGCACTCGTAGTACTGCCAGGCGATGTCGCTCCAATCATACGCCTGAACCGTAGCCAGGCCATTCGCAATGCATTGCTGCCTGAGCCAGGGGTGCTCTATCAACTGCGCTGCGGCAGCGACCAGACCATCTACGTCCTCCACTTCAACCAGGTACCCATTATCTCCGCTGTGAACGAGATCGGCAGCCATGCCAACCCGTGTGGAGACCACGGGTACGCCGGTGGCCATGCTCTCCAGGACCGCCTCGGGTCCCCCTTCGTCTCGCGAAGTGACCAGGTACAGATCCAGACAATGATAGTACGGCACGATGTCCTCGTAGTTGCGGAGATAGTCATGCCGGTAAGGCAGACCCAGCGTTTCCAGCCCCCGCTTGACGTAGCCGCGCGCCGGCCCCGTGAGCAGCACAAAGAGCGGATAACATTCCGCCAGCCGCCGAACGGCCTCCAGGAAGATATCCGGCCCTTTGACCAGTTTGGGCTCCAGCCCTTCTCCCCAGCCGTTGCCATCCTTTTGAAAGGAACCGATGCAGATCGCCCCCTCCGGAACCTCCAGCCGTTCTCGCCACGATCGGCGTTGAGCTACCGTCGCTAGTCGGAAGCAGCGCAGGTCAACACCCAGCGGGATCAAGGCGATCTTGGATTGCGAAACACCCCACCCCAGCAAGCGCTCTTTGCCGATACTGGAAGAGGTTACGACCTTCTCTACACGCGGCACACACTCTGGTAACGCCCGGATCATGCGCTGGTTGTCCGGATTGGGATCGGCGTCGCTGCCGTGAAACCAGGTGAAGACCACCCGGTTTGAGGGGTCCACGTGTTGAAAGCCGCCCGAGAAGTAGGCATTTCGCGATCCAAAGTGCACCACCTGACGCACAATACCTTCGTATGTGCGCGTGACCTGACAATCCACTCCGGTCTTTTGGTGAACCCAATGCGTGATATAGTGTCCAACCCGATCGACCACCCAGCCCGCTCCCTCAACAACGTAGCATACCCGGGAGTAGGGTCGCGCAAAGAGAGCAAATGGACTATGATGCCGTATTAACTTGTTCCTCAAAAGCTTTCGGAGTATGTCGTTGATCACAGGCCCTTCGCCAAGATCACATAGCCCGTTGAAAACGTCCGCAGCACTGGCAGCCGCCGAGCGACAGGCTCATCCAGACGGAATAGCGCCATCAGTGGCAGGTAGGCCACCAACACCGCCAAGTTTCTGCGCCTCCCGTTGGGCATCGCATAGATCGCATATTTCAGGATGTTGACGGCTACGGCCAAAGCCGCCCCTTGTGCCTTAAGTTGCTGTACCCCAAAGCCCGCTTCAGCCAGCAAATGCCGCAGTGAGTGCTCGGTGAATCGCCAGTAGTCGTGTGACGTATCGGTCCGATGCAGAAACGGCGTGGCCAAGATCAACTTCCCATCGTGCTTCAAGACACGGCGGATTTCGCTCAGCGCAGCTTGCGGGTGGATGGCGTATTCCAGGACTTCCAGGCAAACCACTGTATCGAATACGATGTCTTTCAGGGGCAGATGTTCAACGTCAGCCTGTACATGGGGCAACTGTTCGTTCGCCAAGTCGAGATAGACCCACGCCTCCGCCTCCTCTACGGGTGGCAGGAAGCGTCCGCGTCGGCTCGCACGACCGTTCCCGATTTCCAGCACGC
>VGNW01000287.1 GCA_016865955.1 Chloroflexota bacterium
GAGGGTGTTCTTGAGGTCTCCGGGCATTACTCGCACTTCTACAAAGAAGGGGCATGTCTGTATGTTACCTTCGCCGGCATCCCTAAAGACCCCCTTCGCTACTATCAGGATACCTGGAACGCCGCTATGGAAGCTACCTTAAAAAACAACGGTTCGATAAGCCATCACCACGGCGTGGGATTCTGGAGAATGCAGTACATGAAACGTGAGCTGGGTGCCGGTGGCGTGAAGATTCTAAAATCGATAAAAAATGCCCTCGACCCCAACGACGTATTGAATCGAGGCAAACTCATTGATGGCGGAAGATAAGAAAGAGACTGAAAAGATCGCCCGGTGCGCTATGTGCGCCGATATGTGCAAGTACAGTTGCCCCACTTATCTTGCAACAGGAAGGGAAACGCTCACCCCGCAAAAAATGGCGAGGCTTATCGTTTACAGCGGGAAGGGCTTTCTCGAGGATGAGGACGGCTTTTTCGCTCTGATGTTCCAGAGCGCCATGTGCGGGGCGTGCAAGCGGCACTGCATCTACGGCGACTACGACCTGAGAAGGTTTATTCAAGAGGCAAGGGTTAAAGCCTTCGCCAGAGGAATTATTCCACAGGACGTAAAGCAAAGAGTAGAAATATTCAAGAAGTTCGGCAATCCTCACGGGGAAAGGGAGGTCGTTGATAAAGGTAAGGGCGAGACAGGCTATTTCATTTCCTGCTCGTCTTATAAAGACAAAGACCTGTTAAAAGCTGCTGATAAGGTGCTGGCGGAATCAGGGCTTAAAGTCAGGCAGTTCGGAGGGGGCGATATCTGCTGCGGCGCACCCCTCTATTATGCGGGAGATATGGAAGGGTTCTATAAGGCATCGCTCAGAACCAAGGGAGAGATTGAGAAAAGGCGATTGCGCAAAATTATTGTAGATTGCCCGACCTGTCTCAAGATGATGACGGAAACTTACAGAGAGGTGGGCTTAAATCTGGAGGTGGAGCTTATACATACCACGCAATTCATCGGGACTCTCCTGCAACAGGGTAAATTCAATATTAAAAAAGCGAACAGGATAGTTACCTTCCACGACCCCTGTATACTGGCAAATGACCTGAATATCACGAATGCTCCCAGGGAAATAATCACATCTCTGGGCTACACTTTGAAAGAGCCGGTGTATTCGCAAGAGCACACGCACTGCTGCGGCGCGGCATACGGCGCCAAAATCGGAGACCACCGGCTCAAGGATGCAGCGACTTCAATGCGGATGAAGGAACTTAGAGATACCGCTGCCGATGTTTATGTTACCGCCTGTCCCACATGCAAATCCGTGCTGTCCGGAATTAATATGAAGTACATAACCGAGCTGGTTGCGGAGAGGATTGTTGCGCAACGATAGAGCTCTGGCGCATGAAATACAGGGCGAGGTGGAGAAGTCTACCGGTGAGAAGGTGGTAGTCTCGGTCAGCGATGGTATCGCCAGGCTGCGCGGACGCTTCTCCGCGCATCAGTCTGCTGTGGATGCCGGTCACCTGGCCGCAAGCTTCGACAAGGTCAGGGAAGTAATCAACGATATCGTGTTTCCCGGTAAGGTACGCTTTGTTCGCCCTCGCAAAATTTCCGATGAACTGGCAGGAAAAGAGTTCGATGCGGTCGTCGTCGGCGGCGGTGTGATCGGTCTCGCGGTAGCAAGGGAGCTTTCGCAGTTAAATTTACGCATCGCTCTGTTCGAAAGACATAACGATCTGGGGATGGACCAGACCACCCATAGCTGCGCCATGATACACCCTGCCATACAAGCCGAGTACGGCACACTGAAATGGGAGATGAATTACAAGGGCAACGCCATGTGGGGCGAGGCATCTCGTCAACTGGATGTGGATTTTCAGCGCGTGGGCACTCTTATTGTGGCGGAGAGCCCCGATGAAGAGCTATTGCTTCCCCTCGTGCTCGACGCTGCCATCAAGCACAAAGACCCGGAGCCGAAGGAGCTGGACAGAGAGGCTCTGGACAGGATTGAGCCGGGGCTTGTGCCTAACGTGAGAAAAGGCGTACTAGTGTGGAACACGGGCATTATATCCGTGTTCGAGTTGGTCATCGCTTATGCCGAAAATGCGCTGGCAAATGGGGTGAGCCTGTTCCTTGATACCAGCGTCACAGGCGTTCAGACAGAGGATTCAGCTGTTAAAGCAGTCGATACCACGAGAGGTACTGTAAAGACGAAGATCCTTATCAACGCTGCGGGATTGTATGCTGACCGGATTGCCGGGTACGCCGGAGACAGATTCTTCACCATTCATCCCCGAAAAGGTGAGACAATCATCTTCGACAAATCCTACCAGCCTGTGCGTACCGTTTTCGCTCCCATCAGCCTGGCAGCGGAAGCAACGCAGAGCAAGTATTCCAAAGGCGGAGGCATAATCCCCACAACAGACGGCAACCTCCAGTTCGGGCCCACGGCTATTGAGGTGTGCGACAGGGAGGATGTATCCAGCACGGCGGAGGGATTTGAAGCCCTATTCGACAGATTTGCGCCGATGCTGGCACGATTGAAGCCAGGTTACGAGAAGCCCGACAGGTCGAAGGTCATCACACATTTCGCCGGGTGCCGCGCAGCCACCTACAAAGAGGACTTCATTATCGAACCTTCGCGAAAAGTGCGCGGTCTGGTTCATGTCGCAGGGATTCAGT
>VGNW01000288.1 GCA_016865955.1 Chloroflexota bacterium
TGACGCAAAGTCGTCCCTGGTTAACAACTGAATTGGCTGGCGATGTTACCTTGACAATGCGGCCATCTTTGACATTCAGTTCGAGGTTACAGCCCACGCCGCAGTAAGGGCAGACGGTTGAAACTTTTTTCAATTCCCATTCCCTGCCCTGGTGCTGGCGGCTTTTTTCTGTTAGAGCACCCACCGGACACGAAGCGACACATTGTCCGCAGAAAATGCATGTGCTTTCAAGTAATGAACGGTCATACGGAGTAGCTACCTTCGTATTAAAACCGCGATTGGTAAAATCAATCGCATCAACAAATTGGACCTCGCTGCAGGCTTTTATGCAACGCTCACAAAGTATGCACTTGTTATAGTCTCTAACGAAGAAGGGATTGGTTTCATCCAGCGGATAATGGTGTTTCTCTCCATGGAACCGGTGAGTTGGCAGTCCGAATTCATAAGCGTACTTCTCGAGCGCGCAACCCCCGCTTTTTTCGCAGGTCATACAATCATAAGGATGGTCGGAGAGTAGCAGTTCCAGCGCCAGTTTTCTGGCTTTTACAACCCGCTCTGTATTTGTAAAAACTTCCATACCGGCCGTAACTGGATAGGCACAAGAAGCGAACAGAGCCCTGGCGCCCTTAACTTCAACCAGACACAGGCGGCAACCCGCGGTAGGACTAAGACCTTCCATGTGACAAAGGTTGGGAATATCAATTCCGATTTTTCTGGCTGCATGGAAAACAGTTGTTCCTTCCTCAACAGAGACCTGTCTGCCATCAATTTGCAGCGTAATCTCACTCATTCTTTCGCGCTCCTGGCTCTCTTCACGGTTCTTTCAGATTGAGGTAAGGCTGGGGGTACCGGTTCACCGGAAAAAACCTTCACTGCTGAAAAGCGAGCAGGACAAACAGTAAGACAGGTGCCGCATTTTGTGCATTTGTCCTGAACGATAACATGAATCATGTCTTTACCGCCCTCGATGGCGTTAACCGGGCACTGCCGGTAGCAAATCTGGCATGCCTGGCATTTAACCGGGTCGATATAATAGGCGATGAGTGCCTTGCATACTCCGGCGGGACAGCGGTGATTCTTGACATGTTCTTCATATTCTTCACGGAAGTATCTCATCGTCGTCAGCACGGGGTTGGGACAGGTCTGTCCCAGTCCGCAGAGTGACGCATCTTTCACTCCGGCAGCAACTTCAAGAAGCAGGTCAATATCCGCTTCAGTACCCTTTCCCTCTGTAATATCGGTTAAAATTTCGAGCATCCTCTTCGTGCCCAGACGACATGGGACGCATTTACCACAGGACTCCGCCTGGGTAAAATTGAGAAAGTAACGGGCGGTATCTACCATGCAAGTGCGCTGGTCCATGACCACCATACCACCTGAACCCATCATCGCCCCTGCCTGACTTAACGAATCAAAGTCAATTGGCAAATCCAGAGCGGTTTCCGGCAGGCAACCGCCTGAGGGGCCGCCAATCTGGACTGCTTTAAAAGCCTTGCCCCCGGGTATTCCACCGCCGATATCATAGATTATCTGACGCAGTGTGATGCCCATCTGTACCTCAATCAAGCCGCTATTTGAAATATTGCCGGTCAGGGCAAAAACTGCTGTACCCTTGCTCTTCTCAGTGCCAATGGTTGAATACCAATCTGCTCCCCGATCTATAATTACTGGAACATTAGCGAGACTTTTTACATTGTTAATGGTGGTTGGTTTGCCCCAAAGGCCTGAATTAGCCGGGAACGGAGGGCGGGGGCGGGGCGTACCGCGTCTGCCCTCTATTGATGCCAGCAGGGCTGTCTCCTCGCCACAGACAAAAGCTCCCGCACCTTCCTTAACATGTACATTAAAGGTAAAGTCAGTACCCAGAATATGGTTGCCGCTAAAATGTCTTTCTTCAGACCGCTGGATCGCCAGCCTGATGCGCTTCACCGCCAGAGGGTATTCTGCCCTTACGTATATATAACCTTCGGAAGCACCGATGGCATAGGCGGCAATTATCATTCCCTCAAGCACGCTGTGAGGGTCTGCCTCGAGAGTGCTACGGTCCATGAACGCTCCCGGGTCTCCTTCGTCGGCATTGCATACCATGTATTTTTGGTCACCGGGGGCGCGGCGGCAGAACTCCCATTTCAGCCCGGTAGGAAACCCGGCTCCTCCCCTTCCTCTCAACCCAGCTTTTTTTACTTCTCCAATCACTTCATCGGGAGTCATCTTGAGAAGCGCCTTTTTTAGGGCTTCGTAACCACCCACCGCGATATAATCGTCGATATCTTCCGGATTAACGTGACCGCAATTTCTCAAGATAAGGCGCTGCTGCTTGGAATAGAATGGGATATCACGATAATGAGGAATCGATTCTTTTGTATTGGGGTCTTTATAGAAGAGCCGCTCCACAGGCTGATTATTCTTCAAATGACTTTCAACAATTTCGGCAACATCTCCCACCTTCACCTGAGAATAAAAGATGCCTTCCGGTTCAATAATTACTATTGGACCCTGCTCACAACAGCCGTGACAACCGCTGAATTTTGTTTGAACAGTGCCGACAAGCCCTAGTTCAGCTACTTTCTTGTTCAGTGACTCGAAAATTAACGGGGACTGGGATGAGACACAGCCTGTTCCCTGGCAAACAATAGCCACAAGAGTCTTTTTA
>VGNW01000289.1 GCA_016865955.1 Chloroflexota bacterium
TGGGCTTCGCGGAATATGCGATAGATGTTAAATTCCACCTCAGGGGGAGGGCGAACAGGACAGACGGCATTCAATTTTGCCTCGCAGCCCGTATCTTCCCGGAAACGGCGCAGTTCATCTTCCATTACGGCAACAATGCCGAAGTCGCTCAGCACAGGCGAATACAGTTCCTCCATGATATTACGGCTCTCGCCAATGCACTCCTTCATTAGAGCCGAAGCTCGCAGCAGCGCCTGCTGTGCAGCGGCATCCTGTGACGGATAACATTCCAGAGTTTTCAGTTGATAAAAAATAGCGGTCAGGGTCTGCGAGATGCGGTCATGGACTTCAAGGGCGAGACGTTCACGTTCCCTCTCATGAGCCTGTGCAGCTTCTTGAGCCAGCTCACGGATGGTCTGTTCATTCTTGCGCAGCTCTTCTTCGGTACGCTTACGCAGCAGCGCATTAGCGAATATCTCTCCAACCAATCGAAGTCTGGAGACGAGTTCCTCATCCCAGGTTCGTTCTCTATGAAAAACTCCGAAGGCGATGGCGCCCATAACCCTGCCTCCGACATGCAGCGGAATAGTCAAATTAGATTTCATGCCTATCGACACCGCATAAGCCTTCTCATTTTGAGCGTCTTCAGGCAGGTCATCGGTGTTTCCCAGAATCATTGTCTCTCCGCGGCGAATCTTTTCCGTATACCAGGGGAATATTTCATCTATCGCCATAGAGGGAATCGGCTCCATGCCCGGTGACGAGTAGTGAAGAGTAGGATTAAGCTTAGTCCCATCCTCCGATAGCTCCAATACCGTGCTGCGGTCGACGTCCAGAAATTCAACCACGCGTTGAAGCCAACCAACAATTCCTTGCCCGATCTTGTCAGATGGTATATTTATGAAAGCAGCCGAAAGCTCTGAAAGCAGTGTCTCAAACCTCATGCGTTCGCGGAGAGTTTGCTCCACCTGCTTGCGCTCTGTAATATCAACTAACGCGCCTTCAATGTAACCTCTCTCCGGATAGATACGTGCAGAGTAGCTGATCCAGAAAGGTGAGCCGTCCCTTCGCGTAACCTGTACCTCAAAGTTTCCCACCCCGCCACTTTTTGACATCTGCGCCAATATCCGTTTACGGACATCGGGGTCGACATAGTGCTCCGAAGCGAAATGCTCGGCAATGCACTGATCGCGGCTATCATAACCGAACTGCCTGGCCAAAAGGTCGTTGCAGTCCAGGATTCTGCCGTCGTTGATTCTCGACCGAAATAAACCCACTTCGGCATTATCGAAGAAGTTACGTAACTTCTCCTCGCTCTCTCGGAGAGCTTCTTCCATCGCCTTGCGCTCGGTGATATCTCTGGCGATTAGCTGACTGCCTACCAACTCACCGCTCAGGTACATCAAGGAAGTGTGAATCTCGCCCCAGTGCAGAGAACCGTCTTTATGGACCCAGATGAACTCGAAAGGCTCAGGAGGCACTTCTCGCGTTTTCGAAGAAATGAACATCTCCGTATATCGGGGGATATCGACAGCGCGAAAGACCGGAAGCTCTGAGAAATGCTTCCCCACGATTTCATCTTCCGCAAAACCCATCAATTTAGTGAAAGCGGGATTTATGGATGTGATTGACCCATTCTGGTCTGCTGTTATTATGCAATCGGGAGCGAGGTCAATAATTGCTCTATACTTTTGCTCGGATTCTTTCAGCGCTTCGTTCATCCGCTTCTGCTCGGCGCGCATACGCAACACGACAATACCATGCGCCAAATCGTTTGCCATTTCCCTGAGCACACCCAACTCTCCCTCATCGAAGGCATCCGGCTCCGCTGCATAAACGTTCAAAGCCCCGACTGGCAGGCCATTGCTTTTCAAAGGAAGGGCGATAGACGAGGCGTAACCGCGCTTTAGCGCCTCGGCTCGCCAGGGTTCAAAGTTAGGGTCGGTAAGGATGTAACGCGCCACGCCGGGTGCGCCGCTGCGGATAGCGGTGCCGGTGGGACCCCGCCCCCGCTCCGTGTCAGCCCAGGTTATGTTCAACTTCTCCAGATACCCTTCTTCGTAGCCCGCATAGGCTACAGGACGCACCGTTTTACCGGCATTCTTTTCGGCGAAGCCTACCCACGCAAGGCGATACCCGCCAATTTTTACAGCGATCCTACATACCTCTTGCAGGTACTCGGATTCATCGGTGGCTCGCACCAGCGCCACATTACTTGAGCTTGTCACCAGCAGCGCTCTGCCAACTCTTGCCAGCTTCGCCTCCATCAGCTTGCGTGGTGTGATATCTGTGGCTATCACGCCGAGACGGTTTCCCACCTTGAATGCCTTCAGATTCAAATGCACATCACCGAATTTGGTGTGCGAGACGAGGTCATCCACAAAGTATGACTCGCCCCTTTTGAGGACATTGAGATACTTGTCATATCTTCCCGATTCCACGATATCGGGCACAATCTCAGTCAGGTTCTTCCCGCGAATAGCTTCATTCGATACACCGAGCATCTTTTCGCCAGCGGCATTTATAAACAAGATGTTCAGATTCTCATCGAGAAGACCGAAAACCTCAGAGGCAAGATTTACAAAAGGACTCAGCCTGTCCAAAATCTGCTCGATGGACTGCCCGGTGAGCAGGATATCGTCCTTCTTGCTCAACGA
>VGNW01000290.1 GCA_016865955.1 Chloroflexota bacterium
GGTCAGCCGACCACTTAAGGCGTCCGGCAGCGTTGTCGAGCCTTAAAAGGGGCATACCTCCCTTGAGTGGTTGCCTAACAACCACCGTCTATGTATTTATCGTTCTCATCAGAGGTTGGGCGGCCCGGTAGCCAGGCGAACCGATTCCGTTGCGCCCCATAAAGATCTTATTCGTTGTCGTACCTCCACGAGTAGTTCATATGCTGGGTGACCTTTGCTGAGGCGGATGACAAGCTGCCTAGCACGGCTCACGACACGACCAGCCAGATTGATAAATCCAAATCGGATTGCCTTCAGTCGTTTAGGTGCCCATCCCTCAGGTAGTGCTATACGCTTCATCAACGAATTCAGGTTGAAGGCGAGCACCATGATTCCCCACCAGGCAGCATTGGCACCGAAGCGACCGGAGGGCAGGTGCCCACCCGCCAGGTCTTCTTTCATGACCTTATGGATCTCTTCACCTTTGCCACACCGCCCTCGATGCCACCAGACAAGCTTGTCCCCCGGGATGTCCCGATTGCTCACCATACCAAACACTTTGTACCGCTTCTCGCCAAAGCTCATGCTGGGAAAGGGCAGCTGGGCTTCCAGACCAGGGAGTTCCGCTTGCTCCAGCAACTCGCGAATGGCTATATAGCGATAGGTGGGGCCTTCTTTCCGATGAGCCGTCCAATTGGGCACGAAACAAACCTCTGCCCACTCCTGCTCTGTCTTGACCATCTTCCCGTCAACCTCCCGCTCCAGTGGCCGCCATTCTTCTTCCGCTACCTCGGCCACGGCACGCTTAAACTCGGCGGTTACATCTACCCCTACGGCAAACTTGATGACTCCAAATCGCTCGTTCCTTCCCTCGGCACAGTATTGCAACAGGTCTTTCTGATTTGCTGCCGTATCGCCACGGAAGTAGACTCTCATCACTCCCTCTGGCAGCACTGCCAGCGTCTCCTTCAATGCCCGCAGATTCTGATAGTTGGCGGGCACATTCCCGTCCCGAAACTCTGAATGTGCCACCATGTCCTGCTCCGCCCAGTAGGTCGTCATTGGATGATAAGTCTTGTCCCCCAGGTAGCCGTACAGGGCCTCCTGTTTGTAGGTCTGGACCAGGCTGGTATCCTGGTCCAGGGTAGCCTCCCGCTGCGGTGACTTCTGTTGCGCAAACCGGAGAAAGTCCCCGTTCACCAGGCCCAACGCCTGCAGGTGCTCGTTCGGCGCCGGGATGAAAGCACGTCTATCCACCCGCTTTACCTCCTCTGCCGGATTATCGAAGGCCGCCAGATACCGAAAGACTGCGGATGGCGAGGGCACCGCCCGTTTTCGTTCCTTCCGCCAACGCCGCTCTTGCTCTCGTCGCTCCTTGCGCCGGAGGCCGAGCATCTCCACCCGGCGTAGTACTCGGGTAAAGCCGTCATCCTTTTCCAGTATGCGTAGGTCATCGACACAATCCCCGCCGGCGACGTTGAGCAACACCAGCGACATGGCAATCTGACAATCTGTCCACCCCTGCTGCTGACCGGAGCACACTCGAAGGTGCCGTCGTATAGAGTCGGTCAAGCCGGACACTACCGCCAACTCCAGGTAAGCAGGCAAGCCCGCCAGCGCTGTCATCCCTGAGGCGGTGGACTCGTTTTCATAGCGGAATGGTAGGACCCCTTGTGCTATCATTTGCGCACCTCATTGGTGATAGATTTTAATCTTGCTCCCATTATAGCCTAGCTTCGACCTACGCACCAACGAAGTTCGCACCACTATTTTTGATGGTGAATCAGGGTTGACTCATAATAAATGTTACCAAGGGGAGGGTGGTTGACTCATAATAAGTGTTACCGAAGACCATAGCAAAAGGAGGTCAGGTGACACGGCAAAGCATCAAAGAATATACAGAGGCGATTCGTGGGCGTTACAGGAAAGCATCGAAAGAGGAAAAAGGCAAGATCTTGGACGAATTTACAAAGACCACCAATATACACCGGAAGGCAGCCATCAGGCTGTTGAATCGGGTGTTTGAATCTTCAAATAAGAAAAGGAGAGGGCGGCAGCGGAAATACAACTCTGTGGTGGCAGAAAGTTTGAAGATTGTGTGGGAGGTTTCTGACCGTCTTTGCTCAAAACGTTTGAAGCCATTTATGCCAGAGATACTTGGTGTACTCAAACGTCACGGTGAATTAGGCATTAACGCTGGCATCCAAGTCCAGCTCTGCCGGATGAGCCCGGCTACGATTGATCGTTTATTAAAGCCTTACCGTAAAATAGGCGGGCGTAGAGGGTTTACCACTACCAGGCCGGGGAGCCTGTTGAAGAACATGATACCGATCAGAACGTTCACGGACTGGCAGGAGAACCAGCCAGGTTTTGTGGAAATAGACCTGGTATCCCACTGCGGGGAGACTACTGAGGGTTTTTACCTGAACACACTTTGTGCGGTAGATGTCTGGAGTGGCTGGACGGAATGTCTGCCGGTTTGGGGTAAATGGCAGGAGCGGGTACGTCAAGCTGTTCACCATGCGCGTCAGCGCTTTCCTTTTCCCCTGCTTGGTATAGACTCGGATAACGGCAGTGAGTTTATCAACCACGTCTTCTACAAATATTGCCGGGATGAGAAAATCACCTTCACCCGCTCACGGTCCTACA
>VGNW01000291.1 GCA_016865955.1 Chloroflexota bacterium
TTCGGTGACGGTGCCGAATGGGGAGTACGAATCCACTACTCAAAGGAGGCAGAGAGCCTGGGGACAGCGGGCCCTTTGAAATTGCTGCAAAGCGAGCTTGGTGAGCCATTCTTGGTGATGAATGGTGATATTCTGACCAACTTGGATTTCAGAAGATTAAGGGATGCGCACCTTGAGAACGGAGCGGCTTTGACCGTAGTCACCAAGGTTGTCGATCTGCCACTTCACTATGGAGTGGTTGAAAGTGACAATGAGATTATTACTCGCATTACGGAAAAACCGGTTATTCGGGCAGAAGTAAATGCAGGTATCTATTTTATGAATCCCGAAATAATTGAGTATATCCCCGAAGGGCGAAAATATGACATGACTGTGCTCTTGCAAGACTTGTTATCCCGAGGGGCACGTATTCGTAGGTTTGAGTTGAAGGACTATTGGCTAGACATTGGACGGCTGGAAGACTATGATAGAGCCCAGGAGTATGTCAGAGAGGGATTATTTGACAGGTAACTTGGAGAATAAGGTGATCCTGGTGACGGGCGGGACAGGTCTCGTTGGCTCGCACCTTACTAGGACTTTGGTGGATGGTGGTGCATCGGTGGTAGTCTTGGCGCGTGCGAAAAAGAGTTTTGATGGCGCATTGGCTGAAAAAGTCAAGTTCGTGCAAGCGGACGTTGCGAGGCCGTTAGACATCCGATTAGAAAGCATTGATTGGGTTTTTCACCTAGCTGCTGTCACAGATCTGGTGTATTGTCGAGAGAACCCTGAGATCGCGTTCAAGATCAACGCCCATGGAGTGAGGAACGTGCTGGAATTGAGTGAGTCAGCCAGGGCTGAGCGATTCGTATACCTGAGTACCCTCGGTGTCTATGGAATACCCAGATACCTGCCTATAGATGAGCACCATCCCACTTTCCCGATCGAACCCTATGCACAGAGCAAACTTTGCGGGGAAGAGATGTCGCTCTCCTTTATTAGCCGGCGGGGGATGAGTATATCAGTGGCTAGATCATTCAATGCCTATGGTCCAGGCCAGAATAGCAATATGGTCGTTCCGACGATTATTCTTCAGATGCTGAGAAACGATAACATCGAGCTTGAAAACCTTGAAGTAACCCGAGATTTTGTCTATGTGAGCGATATCGTGGCCGGCTTGATAAGAATCGCCTTACAAGGTTGTGATAGAGAAATATACAACCTGGGAAGTGGGGTGGAAACATCCATCGGTCAGCTGGTCAATGAGATCTCAGAGCTATTGGATCGCAGAGTCACTGTTAATCTGAAAAGCAAGGAGGTTTTGAGAGTACCGCGTAGCTGGGCGGACATCAGCAAGGCCCGCCGCCAGCTTGGTTGGGCTCCTAGTGCATCCTTACGGGAAGGTTTAGCCAGAACCATCAGGTTCTATCAAGATCGGAGGGAGTAGAATTGCATAGTAAGAAAGAAATACTAGAAGAAATACATTGGCTGATCAATCAGTATTTTGAGATCGAAAGACAGGAAACAGTGTTTGTCCCCGGCAAGACACGAATTCAATTTGCTGGACCTGTCTACGATCAGGAAGAGATCAAAGCGGCACTCGACTCACTTCTCAGTGGGTGGTTCGTCATAGGAGAGCATACTGAGCGATTTGAAAGACAATTCGCGAATCTTATGGGAACGAAGGGCTGCATCACGGTCAATTCTGGATCATCCGCTTTACTGCTTGCCTGGCGTGCTCTCATGAATTCTTCATTAGAGAATCCTTTGCGGGCAGGAGATGAGATCATCACTGGAGCTCTCACCCATACAGCGACTGTCAATTCCATACTCCTGAACGGACTCAAGCCGGTTATGATAGATGCCAGACTCGGCAACTATGATCTTGATCCCAAGCTCCTGGAACCAGCTCTCAGTGACAGGACTCGAGGAATCTTGCCCATGCATTTCCTCGGGAATCCATGCGATATGGATTCAATAATGGAATTCGCCAATAGACATGGACTCTATGTTGTGGAGGATGCTTGCGACGCTTACGGTGCCGAATATGCGGGCAAAAAGGTTGGTTCTTTCGGAGACATTGGAGCGGTTTCGTTCTATACAGCCCATGGTATCACGCTAGGTGAAGGCGGTGGGCTTTTGTTCAATAATCCCCGATTAGGGCCAATCATCGCTTCACTAAGAGCTTGGGGCAGGGCATGTACATACTATTGCAAGGCGAACATCTGCAAGATGGCTTCTGATCCATCGTATGAGTGTCCAATCAGATTCCACTTTAAGGATGATCGTCTTGGGGAATACGACGCTCGATATACATTTCTGAACATCGGTTATAACGTGAAGATCGTGGAGGTTCAGGCTGCTTTTGGCTTACAGCAACTGAGAAAGTTTCCCGAGTTTATTCGGCTTCGAAATGAGAATTTCGGACATATTGTGAACGAGTTAAGACCGTTCGAGGAATATCTCATACTGCCTAAAGCAACTGAGAACTCCAAACCTGTCTGGTTTGCCATTCCCTTGACCATCAGGCAGGGGGCGACCTTCACCAGAACTGACTTGGTCGGTTGGTTGGAAAGGCACAAGATTGAGACCAGACCATTCTTTGCGGGATATATTCCCGATCAACCAGCATATCGTGATG
>VGNW01000292.1 GCA_016865955.1 Chloroflexota bacterium
GAAGTCGATAGAGGGGCAAGACGACGACCATCATCGTGCGGCACGCATCGCCTGTGAAGGGCTGGTCGCTTACGCCGCGCGCATGTCTCAAGAGGCAGAGCGTCTGGCGGCTCAGGAGAAGGACGCCAAGCGTGCCTCGGAGTTGAAAGAGATAGCGCGAATCTGCGATAAGGTCCCCAGATACCCTGCGGAGACCTTCCAGGAGGCATTGCAATCGCTGTGGTTCGCTCACATGACGGTGAACCTGGAGGGGCTCAACTCGGCTGTCTCTTTCGGTCACATGGACCAGTATCTCTATCCTTACTATCGCAACGACATGGAGCAGGGCAGGCTCACCCGTGACCGGGCTCGCGAGCTTGTGCTCTGCTTCTCCGCCAAGGCTACTGAACATGTCTTCCTGCTTTCGGAGAAGGTGAGCCAGTACCACGGCGGCTACCTAGTGGTGCAGGCAGCGATAGTGGGCGGCACGGACCGCGAGGGTAAGGACGTTGTTAACGACCTCACATATCTGTTCCTCGATGTCATGGAGGAGTCGGGGCTGCGCGACCCCAATTACCAGGCGCGCGTACACGCCGGGTCTCCCGATGATTATGTCAAGCGAGTGGCTGATGTAGCTCGCAAAGGCAAAGGCGTGCCCGCCATGTTCAGCGACAAGGCTGCCGTAGATGCGCTCACTCGTCACGGCTATCCTTTGTCGGAAGCGCGAGACTACGCCGTGGTGGGCTGCGTGGAGCTGTCCCTGCCCGGCAGGAGCTTTTTCTCCACCGACGCCGGACTTTTCAATCTGCCGCTCTGCCTGGAACTGGCGCTCAATCGCGGCAAGAGATACAAAGGTTTACGCCGCATCGGGGTTGTTACCCCCGACCCTGCCAGCTTCACTTCTATTGAGCAGGTAGTCGATGCCTTCCGCAGGCAGGTGGAGTACATGGCGGGGCGCATGGTCGGGGACCTGCAGGCAATCGAGAAAGGCAACCGCGACTACCATCCCACGCCGTTCTCCTCCATGCTGGTGGACGGCTGCATCGAGTCGGGAAAGGACGTCACCGCAGGCGGGGCGCTGTTCAACTCCAGCGGCATTCAGGGCGTGGGAGTGGCGGATGTGGCGGACTCACTTGCTGCTCTGGACGAAGTAGTATTCAAGCGCCGCAAATACAGCATGGCGCAGGTATTGAAGGCATCAAAAGGCAATTTCGCATCGTACCCGGAAATCAGGGCGGAGCTGCTCAATGCCCCCAAGTACGGCAACGACCAGCTTCTGCCCGATAGCTATGCCGACAGGGTGGTCCGTATTTTCCATGACGCCCTCAGCAAACATCGCAACACGAGAGGCGGACCCTATGTGCCGGGATTCTACACCGTGACCTGCCATGTCGCCTTCGGCAAGAAGGTCGGCGCCCTGCCCAGCGGCAGGCTGGCGGGGCAACCCTTTGCGCCCAGCCTCGGCCCCGCTAACGGCAAAGACCGCCTCGGCCCCACCGCCCTGCTCAACTCCGTGGCTCGCGTGGACTCGACTTTATCTCCCAACGGGTACGCCATGAACCTCCGTTTCGACCCCACGACCCTGAGCGGAGACAAGGGAGTAAACGTGCTCACCGGGCTGATGAAAGGCTTCTTCGGCGCGGGCGGGATGGAGCTGCAGTTGAACGTGCTCGACCCCGAGATGCTGGAGGATGCCCGCCGCAACCCCGGCAAGTATCCCGAGCTGGTGGTGCGAGTATCAGGCTACTGCGCCTACTTCGACGACCTGCCCGATGCGGCAAAGCAGGAGATAATCTCTCGCACCCGCATTCAGTGCTAGACGGTATCTGACAAAATAAGTTTGACAAGTCAGTTTCGATTGGTTACCATCTCTTCGTGGTTTAAATCATAAGAACATTCGGAAGGAGATTTACTTCTAGTGGCTGAAACAGTGGAAGTCCCGGTTTCCCTGCTGAAAAAGCTCGTCGAAGCTGCCAGAACCTTTGATGAGCTGGAAGACGAGCTGGAGGACTATCTTCTCGCTAAAGACAGCAAGTTCATAGCCAGAATGCGCCAGGCGAGAACCGAGCATCTCTCCGGCAAAGTGCGCCTACTGTCTGAACTGAAGGCTGAGCATTGTATCGAGTAGTAACAACGCAGCAGTTCGATGAGGATTTCAGACAGCTAGACCACGATGTAGCTGTACGTGTAATTTCCAAGATAGAGTGGCTCAGTAAAAACCCCGAGGTTTTAAGATTCCCCCTCAAGCACATGCCCCGCGACCTCAAAGGATTGCACAAATACAGAATTGGCGACTATCGCGTTCTGCTCTGGGTAGACAAGAAGGAAGAAGTACTGACTTGTACGCTATAAGACATCGCAGTTCCATATACAAGAACCTTTGATAGAGATTTTTCTTCGCTCGCTGGGGATGATATCATCCCCAACCCCTAATCCCAGCTAAATAGCCTCGCTTGCTCAGGAAGCCAGTTTGACCTGAACAGGGGCGCGCTCGAAATCTGCGGCGCTCATTAAAGCCGCCGGGCGAAGTCTCACCAGCCCCGCCACGAAGCGGTCGGGAACGATTTCCAGCCGCGTGTTATAGAACGTGGCAATGTCATTGAAATAATCGCGCGCCAAGGCG
>VGNW01000293.1 GCA_016865955.1 Chloroflexota bacterium
GCATCAGTGAATTAAATGGATATGAAATAGTCAAAGGAGATAATGTGTCGGTCAAATTTGAATTCGAAAACCTATTCATGCGGGCATGGCTGCTGTTGCACCAGACCTACAACTTGGTGTTGAAGTGTGAGGATCAGGTGTTCACCAAATTCGGGCTCACTACTGAGCAGCATGCCGTACTTATGGCAATAAAATACATCGACGACCCGGTAACGCCTACCGATGTGGCCCAATGGCTGGACCGAAATACCAACAGTGTCAGTCTGATAGTAGAGCGTATGGTTAAGGCTGGCTTGGTCAGAAGGATAAGGGACCTGCGTGACCGCAGGTCAGTACGTTTAGTCATCACCAGTAACGGGAAAGACATTCTTGACAAAGCAACTGTAGCCGGCTGGGAGCTCATCCAGGAGATACTGTCGCGACTATCAGAAGAAGAGATGCGTACCTTAATCAGGCTGCTTGAGGCAGTAAGAGAGAAGTCATTTAAGTATCTCAATCCTGAGAAGTCCATGGAGGAAATAAGGAGAAACGAGTCCAAGAACATGGCTCGTTTTATGAAACGGGTAGCCAAGTATGGTTCTGGCTCCGCCTTTGTAACAAAGGAGCAGGACAGTCAAATGCTAGTATGACAAACGATTTACCAATTTCTAAATAGGACATCGATTGTCACTGGCTGTTGACATTTCACCAGCTAATGCTTTATCGTTCTTACCGAATCTAATATAAGGAGGAACAATGGAAGCCTACTGTGTAAAGTGCCGTACCAAAAGAGAAATGAGGATGCTAAAGCCATAACCATGAAGAATGGCAAGCCCGCGACTCAGGGCATATGCCCAACCTGCGGAACCATCTGAGCGGGGGTGGTCATGGCTTAGTCTTTCGAGTTTTCATTATGTTGTGCTATGATAATAACAAACCCGGGTCACATTTCCGTAGAGCATAACGGAGCTAATTGTGAGGGAGGGGAATATGGAGAAGACAATCAGAGCCAGATACAAAAAAGGGGTGATTGAGCCTTTGGAGAAGCTTGAGCTAGAGGAAGGGGTGGAGGTAGAGGTTACTGTCTCATCCTTGCCAGCAGATAAAAGGGCTCGTGAGGCGATAAAGGCGACTGCTGGTGCCTGGGATGGTGAGGTTAATTGTGACGAGCTGATCAAAGATATCTACGAGGCCCGGCGACTCTCTGCGGCAAGACCCGAAGTGAAGCTATGAAATACCTCATCGATACCGATTGGGTGATCAATCACCTCAGGGGGACCGCCAGGGTAACCGAGAAGCTGGGGGAACTGGCTGACTCGGGGCTGGCCTTGAGTATTATTTCGCTGGCTGAGCTCTATGAAGGGGTTTACCGCTCCACCAACCCGGATAAGGCAGAGAAATCGCTCAGCGTTTTCTTAACTGCGGTTACTGTCCTGGGAATTAACGGAGCGGTCTGCCGGGTCTTTGGCCGGGAGAGAGCAAGGCTCAGAAAAGAAGGACTCCTCATCGGTGATTTCGACCTCCTGATTGCTTCCACCTGCCTCCATCACAACCTAATATTGCTAACCGATAATGTCCGGGAATTCGAGAGGGTGCAGGGGATAAGACTACTTGAATAGTCATGGTACCATTAATACTGGGTGCCTTTTGCGGGAGTAATTCAGTGGTAGAATGTCGCCTTCCCAAGGCGGACGTCGCGAGTTCGAATCTCGTCTCCCGCTCTTAACCGCTGATAATAAGGGAAGGGCTGCCGAATGTGCGACAGCCCTTCCCAGAGACGCACTCATCTCAAAACAGGAAAAGTTGACCTTAATTCCCGGTGGCCGTTGCCCCGTCGCCGAGGCTCAGACAAATCAGCCGGAGCATCAAAGTCCCGATCCTGTCCGCGGCTCTGTCCGCGGTAGAGCTGGTCCAGGGGATTAAACTGCTGGTGGGTCGCCAGCGCCCGCTGGGCGTCAACGTACCGGGAGTATTTGAGCACCATATCCAAACTGGCGTGGCCCAGCAGTAGCCGCAGCGAGTTGATATCGCCTCCGGCCTCCAGATAACGGGTGGCGAAGTAATGGCGGAAGCGGTGGGCACCACCGCCACTGTTAATGCCGGCCCGCCGCTTCAGGCGGGCGATCATGACCTTGATGGAGTACATCGACATCGGCTTGCCGTCATCGGTTTTCCAGAGCCAGTCCCCGCCGGCAGGTCTTATCTGGAGATAGCGCTTGAGCGCCTTTCTGGCTTCGCCGTTCACCGGCACCACTCGAGCCTTGTTTCCCTTGCCGAGAACGCCGACCTGCTGTAGGGCGGCGTCGAAGTCCGACAGCTTGATCTGGCTCAACTCCTGCACGCGTAGCCCGGTGGCCACAAAAAGCGAGATAATCGTCTTGTTACGGATGCCGAGGTAGGGGCACCAGAGTTGGACATCATTCTCGCAAACCTGCAGCATGGCGGTGATCTCTTCGTCGCGGTAGGGCTCCACCAGCTTATAGCGGGCCGGTTCCGGCTTGAAGCGCTGGGCTGGGCTCTCGGCCAGGTACTCCTCATCCTCAGCCCAGGTGAAGAAGGTCTTGATCACCCGGCCGTAGTGGTGGATAGTGGCCGGGGAGGCTTTCTTAAAGGACATGCG
>VGNW01000294.1 GCA_016865955.1 Chloroflexota bacterium
TTGACCTCCGGGTCCGCTGGAGCGAAAGACATCTACTTTTATATCATCGGGGCTGATATTGATGTCCACGTTACTTTCAACTACAGGCATTACCTCCACCAGCGCGAATGAAGTGTGACGGCTATGGGAAGCATCGAACGGCGAGATGCGTACTAATCGGTGTACGCCGCGCTCCCCTCTGAGGTAGCCATAGGCATAATCCCCTTTGACTTCTACCAGCACGCTCTTTATTCCTGCTTCTTCACCCGGCGATGTCTCAATAACCTGAGTCTCGTAATCGCGTTTCTCCGCCCATCTCATATACATCCTGAACAGCATCTCAGCCCAGTCCTGCGATTCTGTGCCTCCGGCGCCGGCATGTATAGCCAGTATCGCTGAACTGCGGTCGTATTTACCGCCCAACTGCACCTCGAATTCAAGCTCTTCAAGCCGCTGCTCCACCTTTTGTACTTCGGCAGGTATCTCATCTTCTAATGAGCGGTCGCCTTCGTCAACCGAGATGTCGACGAGTGCCAGAAGGTCTGCGACGCTCTTTTCCATGTTGCGCCATGTTGTCGCAATTTCTCTTAGTTGCGAAATCTGGCGCATCGTTTCCTGTGCCTTTTTCTGGTCCTGCCAGAAATCGGGCTGAGAAGTCTGCTGTTCGAGAGAAGCTATTTGTTTTTCCTTCTCGGCTACGTCAAAGACGCACCTGTATGTTTGAGATGCGCTCTTTTAGCTCCTCTAATCTGAGTTTCAACTCTTCCATGTTTACCCTTTCTTGAATTGATATTCTAGTTCCATATCGAAAGCTCAATCTGCCGGACTCCGGTCTCCACGGGCTTTGGAACATCGAGTTTATCGCTGGCTGCCAGATGTGCCAGCCTTGTCGGCTCAGGCAACCGCTGACCGCGGCAGCACTTGAGCACCCAGGAGATTGCAGCTTTTAACTCCACCTTATGCCCTATAGATACATACAGCGGTTGCGCTCCAGCCCTGGTGCGCAGCACCGCTCCGATCAGCTCTCCGCTATCCAATAGCTCTGCACAAGAACCTGCTTCAAGTGGCGGCGGCTTGTGTTGGCCGCAGAGGCGAGATTTGGCACATCCTATCGTCGGCTTATCCCAGAGTAAACCCAGGTGGGAGGCTATGCCGAACCTTCTGGGGTGTGCGATGCCCTGTCCGTCCACTATAATCAGGTCGGGGTCGTGTTTGAGCTCTTCGCAGGCAGCTATGACCAGCGGTGCTTCTCTGAATGAGAGCAATCCCGGCACGTAAGGAAAGGTGACCTGTTTTTTCACTACTTTGCTCTCGACAAGTGTAAGCTCGGGATAAGCAAGGACGACAACCGCTGCCTGAGCCAAGCCGGTAGCATCGGGCGCTGAAATATCGACCCCGGCTACAAGGCGGACATCGCCGGTCTTGTTAACAGCGCAGACCATGCCCGCTAATTCCTGTTGTAATTTCTTCGCCTGCTCGGGTGTCAACCGCCAGTCATGTAAATTTTGAGCTTTCACAAATTTCCGCCAAGATTGAATTAGAATCTAACGCTGAATCAAAAGAGGTGCAAAGGATGCGTGCTCTGCCTCTCCTTGCAATCACAGGTGATACATGCGGCAACTGTTTCAGTCGAAGAACTGCCGCACTGAATCGAACTCTTTGGGAAGCAAAGGAAGCACCATGTTGAAGCGGTCTACGAAAAAGGAAGCAACGCTCGAATCTCGAATTGCGCCTTCTGTAAAGCCGAACTTCGTGAGTATTGTGAGGATAGCTCCGATGGTAAAACCGCCGAGAAAGAAACCGAGAGCACCGCCAGCCAGTTTATCCAGCCAGCCCAGGAAGAGCAAGCTCAGGAACTTGCTCAATACCGAGGCTAATATAAAGGCAGCTATCATAACAAGTGCGAAGATAATAATAAAGCCGACTATTTTAGCCTGGTTTTCGCTGTCGAGCCAGTTGGATAGCCAGCTTGCCATCGAATCGTAGAATTGTCCGGCAAGGGCGATACCTATGATAGTTCCTACCAGCGGCAGGAGTGTCTTTATCAGCCCTTTGGTCAAACCCGTGATTATAGTCAGCGCCAGGAAAACGATGATAACTATATCAAGCCAGTTCATTTTTCGCTCCTGACTAAGATTTGAACTTTGTGACCAATTTTAACATATCGAATAACTTATGCAAATCGAATCGGAGGTGCACTATGCTAATGTGAAAGAATTATGTTCGGTGATTATTCAACTGAAGAGATGTCGAACGATGTCGAATTCCTCAGGCAGGACGTGAAGCACAAAGGGGAAGTTATTGAGTAAAAAGGAGGCGATGCCGGAGTCTCGCATTGTTGATTCGACGCTGGCGTAATAAAACCTGGAAATGATAGTAAGCAAAGCACCTGCGACCACACCTCCTATAGCCAGACCCAGTATCGTACCCCCCTATCCGTTTAGTTTGCCGGTCAAATCGGCATACGGTCTCTTGTTAAGCAACTCCGATAGTGAGAGTAATATCTTGGTTGATGTCAGCATGGTGAGAATGAAGATTATTGCAAAAGCAGTTATTGAAG
>VGNW01000295.1 GCA_016865955.1 Chloroflexota bacterium
CTGAGATTTTTTACAACCGCTTGCGCACCAGATATGAGGCAAGGAATTTTCTGTCCACATTGGGCGTGCGGTACAACTGGAAAATCATGGAATCGCGGTACATCAGCTCCAGAGGCCAGCCTTCCTCTCTCTCGATGCCGCGGGCGCCCATAAGCTCCAGCGCCTTGAGACAGGCTTCGAGGGCTGCCGGCGCAGCCATGCGAAACGCCAGGATAGACCATTTGCCGTGCAAGGCGTTTACTTCGCCTTCGTCCCAGAGTTTGTTCGCCTTGGCAGCGATAGCGCGGGAAGCCTCGGCGTTGACCCACATATCGGCTATGGGGAAGTGCACTCCCTGGTACTCGATAAGGGGACGGTCCCATCTGATGGTAGAGGAGACGTACTCTGTGACTATCTTTATGGCAGCTTCCTGTGTGCCTACAGCTTGGAATGCCTGGTTACCCATGTGTTTGTTCATGGCCTCGACCAGGGCGAACAGACCTTTGCCCTCGGGCGCTGCCAGGCGGCTCTTATGCACCTTCAGGTCCTTCAGGAGGAGTTCGTAGCGGGCGCAGCCCCATCTCGCCCCCATGAGGTCGCCCTCACGTCCGCGGATGATGCCGGGCTCCTCATCGTTCACTATGAACATGGTAAGCCCGCTGGTGCGTTTGGTGGTGTCTGTTTTCAGGAGCACCAGGTGCCACTGAAGTCCTACCGGGCCCGGGCTGCACATAGCCATCCACCACTTAGGCCCGTTAAGGTAGTAGTAATCGCCTTTCTTGACCGCGCTGCCGCGCATGGCGCCCATGTCAACGCCTGACTCGGGGTCGGTCGCCCACAGGGTGCAGAATCCGCCGTCCAGAATTCTCTTAAGGTATTCACGCTTGGTCTTTTCATCGGGAGTCCATTTGAGCAACATGTGAACTGCAGGCTCTCCCAAGAAGAAGGCGTCATCCATCCTGGGGGTGAATGCCATCTTGGTAATTTCGGCTGAGAGGAGGCCGCAATCCAAAGCACTCCATGCGGGACCGCCGTATTCCTTTGGTATCACTCGGCCGTAGAAGCCATCTTTTATTATTTGCTTGTGCATGCCGTAGTAGACGTCGGACATCTCTGTCATAGCCATGACGCCGCCCAGCCGGTCGAGTTGCCTGCGGTTGGGCAGCCACCACTCCTCGATGATGTCCCTGGCTTGCTCCAGTTTCTTGTACATCCTGGGAGTCCATTCCTCGGGATGCTGATAAGGGTCGTAAATATCAATCCCTGTCATGTTAATCTCGGCCACTTTTTATATTACCCCCTTGAATGTTGAATTTGACGCAACAGTCATTAGTTTAATGGCTTTTTATCGTTTGGTCAAGTAAGCGGAGACAAGTCCGGCGAACGTATGCGAGCTTGTCCGAAGCTCGTCGTTATGTTATAATTATGTTTAATCAAGAATGCGTTCTGCGAATTTCCGCGCTGGTTTAAGAGTCGAAGCCAGTAATGAGACAAAAGTCACATACACCGATAAAAATGGCTCTTAGAATCTAAACATCGAAAACGGGACAGCAAATTAAGAAGGAGGCTTTGCCATGGCGGTCGTAGAGGAAAAAAGACTGACTCAGATAATAGCCGACCAGGTTCGCTACAGAACTATGATGGGGCAGCGTACCGGCCGAGTCGAAGAGCAGGAGAAGCTCGGTAAGATAAGCGATATCAGACCTTCGTTGAAGCTCGATATCGAGCGAGCCCGCTATGTAACTCAGGCATACAAAGAGAACGAAGGCGAGCCGATTTCCATTCGCAGAGCCAGGGCTATGGCAAAGCACCTGGACAATATGACCATGTATATCAATGACTACGACCGTTTTGCCGGCAATTCCTCGAAGTCTCCCGACCATGTCATAAGCTATCCCGAGCTGTATTCCCGCTGGGTGGACAAAGCCATCGAGATGGGTTACAAGGATATGCTGACCGATGAAGAGCGTGCGGAGATGCACGAAATCAATAAATACTGGTTCAATAAGTCGGTACAGGGCGCGGAGCGGCAATTTCTCGCTGAGGCGGAGAAGCCCTACTGGTCTTATATGAACCAGGGCGTGTTTGTCTGGGTGCACGGTGCTCATTCGGGGCAAGTGCCCAACTACGAGAAGGTGTTCAGAGTAGGGCTGAAAGGAATACTGAAGGAAGCGCAGGACAAGCTGGGGGAGATAAAGCAGGACCGGATGCTGATCCGCGACGATCCGCGCGATTTCCTTAAAAAGAAGGCTTTCCTCGAAGCTGTTATTATCAGCATTGAGGCTGCAATCAGGTGGGCGCACAGATATTCCGAGCTGGCTAAGTCTATGGCAGCCGCGGAAACGGACAAGAAGAGGAAGGCGGAGCTCGAGCAGATTGCACAAAGCTGCGCCTGGGTGCCGGAGAACCCGCCGCGGAGCTTCCACGAGGTATTGCAGGCATGGTTCCTTATGTTCCTGCTGGTGAGGGTGATGGATATTCAGACCAGCGGCATAGGCGATAGAGTGGACCAGCTCTGGTATCCGTTCTACAAGAAGGATAAGGAAGCCGGAAAGAT
>VGNW01000296.1 GCA_016865955.1 Chloroflexota bacterium
TTAAGGACTACAATGTTCTGTATCGGCGCCGCCAACCTCAAGGAACTCAAGGATTCCCCTCACCTGGAAAAGATAAAATAGCAACTGCATTATGAAAAAGCTCGCGGTGTAAATAAATCAGGGGGTTGAAAAATGCTGGAACAAGCCCTATCGGGAGTCAAGATAATAGATTTGACATGGCACATCTCCGGCCCCTATTGCACCAAGCTTCTCGCAGACTACGGGGCTGATGTCATCAAAGTGGAAAGGCCCGGTAAAGGCGACCCTGCGAGGACAATGGGGCCATTTTTCAAGGACGACCCTCATCCAGAAAAGAGCGGGCTGTTCCTCCATCTCAACACGAACAAGAAGGGCATAACTCTTAACCTGAAGACTGCCACAGGGAGGAAAATACTTAAAGAGCTGGTGAAAGATGCTGACATTCTGGTAGAAAGCTTCAGGCCACATGTCATGCCAGACCTGGGACTTGATTACGAAACCCTTAAAAAGGTGAATCCAGGACTAGTAATGGTCTCAATTTCCAGCTTCGGGCAGACCGGCCCTTACCGCGAGTTCAAGGCCGCTGAAATAGTTGAATATGCTGTGGGCGGCGAGATGTACTCAACGGGAATAGCGGGCAGAGAGCCCTTGAAGCTCGGCGGCAATGTGGTGCAGTATCAGGCGGGGACTATAGCCTCAGTGGCAACCATGGGCGCTCTCTTCGCTGCAGAGGGTCAGGGCAACGGCCAGCATGTAGATGTATCCATCATGGAGACACAGGCAGGTAGCGCAGACAGAAGAATCATATACTTAATGGGCTACATCTTCGCCGGCGTAATTACCACCCGCTGGCCCCCCCCTCGAGAAGCAGTCAGGATGCTGATTATGCCGCAGGGCGTATATCCCTGCAAAGACGGTTTCGTAAACACCCTCAGCCTGCCGCAGTGGTGGCCCAGATATATAGAGGCGCTGGGAATGCCGGAATTAAAGGATGACCCCAAGTTTCAGAATCTCTTCAGTGCAGAAGCAGGGATGGAGTTTGACGCGATCTGGTATTCATGGCTGGCTGACCATGACAAGCACGAGCTTTTTGACATCTTCCTTAAGTCTAAAATCGCCAGTGCACCGGTGAATAATCCCGAGGATTTGCTCGGCAATGTCCAGCTCAAAGCAAGAGAATACTTTGTGGAGATTGACCACGCCAGGACAGGCAAAGTCACCTATCCCGGCGCTCCATTCAAATTGACGGAATCACCCTGGAAAATCAGATGCCCGGCTCCGTTACTAGGGCAGCATAACGAAGAGATATACTGCAAGCAACTGGGGTATCCCAAAGAGGATTTGGTGAAACTACGGGAAGGCGGGATTATTTAAGAACGGATTGTAAGGAGGACAGCGAGATGTCCAGATTACCATTGGAAGGCGTGAGAATTGTTGCGATGCCGGTGGTATTCGCCGGCCCCTTTGCCACCATGCTTCTCGCGGACCTGGGGGCTGAGGTTATATTGGTTGAATCGATTCATCATTTCCCCACAATCACCAGAGGATATATGCCCCGACCGCCTCAATTCATGGTGCCCACCACAGGAGCTACATTCGGAGGTATGGGAGGCATACAAACGTACGTAGACCACTGGGCAGGAGACAAGCCCTGGGAACGTTTCGCGATGTTTCACGCACTGGGCAGAAATAAACTGAGTTGCTGCATCGACCTCACCAGGCCTCAGGGAATTGAGATATTCAGAAGGCTGATAAAGGTGAGCGATGTATTCTTCGAGAGCAATGCTGCCGATACCATGGAGAAGCTGAACCTGACCTATGATGCACTTAAAGAAGTGAACCCAGCCATCATCTGCCTCAGCATGCCCGGTTTGGGCTGCAGCGGGCCTCATAAGTACTGCTCAGTCTTCGGAGCTCAGCTTCAGGCTCTAGCCGGTCATACCTGGCTTACACGCTATCCGGATCTCGACTACACCACAACCCAGTCGCTCATATTCCATAGCGATGCTGCCGCCGGAGCCACCGCCGCCTTCGCTATTCTCTGCGCTCTGCGCTACCGCAAACGCACGGGTAAAGGCCAATTTATCGACCTCGCACAGCTTGAAACCGTGGTGCCACATCTGGGCGAGGCAATCATGGACTATACCATGAACGGTAGAATCCCGGAGCCTCTGGGGAATCGCCACCATGCCATGGCACCCCACGGAGTCTATCGCTGCCGTGGCGAAGACAAGTGGGCAGTGATTGCAGTATCCTCAGATGAAGAATGGCAGGGGTTCTGCCGCGCCCTGGGCAATCCGACATGGAGCAAAGAGGAGAGATTTTCCACAGTACTAAAACGCCTTCAGAATCAAGACGAGCTTGATAAGCTCATCGAAGAATGGACCTGTCATCACGACCACTATGAGGTAATGCATGTCCTGCAAAAGGAAGGAGTAGCAGCCGGGCCGGTACTGGATAACCGGGATGCTTTCCATGATGCCCAACTGAATAGCCGCGGTTTTTTTGAAGCAGTCAGTCACCGCGAGGCG
>VGNW01000297.1 GCA_016865955.1 Chloroflexota bacterium
GAAGCGGATATTATCAGCCATAGAGACCAGGAGCACGACAATTTAGAAGCCCAAACAGGTGTAGAGGGCGAAAGTCCCCTGCATCCGTTTGATTTATTGCAGAGATTATGTTATAAGAATTAAAAGTTTGCTTGGGGAGGTAGTGAGTATCAGAGAATACAGGGTCAACGAGAAGATAAAGGGCAAAGAGGTCAGGGTTATCGGGGAAAACGGCGAGCAACTCGGCGTTATGACAGTGCGTGATGCTCTCCAGGCTGCCCGAGAGAGAAACACCGACCTGGTGGAGGTAGCTCCCACCGCTCAACCCCCTGTGTGCCGAATGCTCGATTTCGGCAAGTTCAAATACGAGCAAGCCAAAAAGGAAAGAGAAGCTCACAAAAAGCAGAAGGTCATCTCACTAAGACAGATAAGATTGCGCCCGAAGACAGGAGACCACGACCTGGATGTCAAAGTAGCCGTTGCGGTCAAGCTCCTTGAAAAGGGCAATAAAGTCAAGTTTGTAGTTCTCTTTCGCGGTCGCGAAATGACTCATCCCCAGCTCGGGAAACAGATGCTGGATAAAGTAGTTACTGCTCTTGCGGAAAAGGCAACGGTGGAAAGACCGCCTGCTCTGGAAGGAAACGCAATGAGCCTGATTCTGGGTCCCCAGAGCACCAAGCAGGTGAAGAAGGAAAAGGATAAAGTGAAGGCAGGAGAAACTGTAAATGCCTAAGATAAAAACACATAAGGGAGCCAAGGCGCGTTTCGATATAACCGGCACTGGCAAGATAATGCGCGTGAAGATCGGCAAAAGCCACCTTCGTACCAGGAAGCCCAAACGGACACGCCGTCTTTTCGATGAAACCATGCCACTGCATCCCACAGCGAAAAAGCGGGTAAGAAGGCTGCTGGGGGTCTGAAGAACGCAGGTTTTATTTCATCGTAACGGTTCTAATTTTAGTGGAGGAGGATTCCTTTGCCCCGAGTAAAGGGTGGAGTTACCAAACGACACCGTCATAAAAAAGTTCTGGGTCTGACCAAGGGACACAAGGGCACCAAGCATCGTCTGTATAGACGAGCCCATGAGTCTATGATGCACTCGCTCTCCTACGCCTATGCTCACCGCAAGGATCGCAAGGGGGACATGAGGCGGCTGTGGATTGCCCGAATCAACGCAGCTTCAAAACTGAACGGCATCTCCTACAGCAAGTTCATTCAAGGCCTGGGCAAAGCAGGTATAGAGATCGACCGAAAAGTGCTAGCCGAACTGGCTGTGAACGATCCGCCTGCTTTCGCCAAATTGGTGGCGACGGCTAAGGAGAACGTCTCGGAAGCCAATGATAAACAAGCTTGAAGAGCTCCGCGCCAAAGCCCTAAGCGAGCTCGACAGCATCAAAGACCCTAAAAGCCTCGAAGCATGGCGCATCAGCTATCTCGGCAGGAAAAGCGAACTGACCCAGATGCTGAGAGGGCTGGCATCGCTACCCGTAGAGGAGAGACGCGCCGCCGGAGCCGCCGCCAACCAGCTTAAGTCCTTTCTGGAACAGAGCCTGTCTCAGCGCGAAGAGGCAATCAAAGAAGCCGAGATAGCCCGGGCTATCGAGAAGGGTAAACTCGATGTCACCCTGCCGGGCTATCCCACCACACTGGGACGGCTGCACCCCACCATCCAGATTCTGCGCCAGATGTGCGACATCTTTGTCGCTATGGGATTTGAGGTTGTCGAAGGCCCCGAGGTGGAATGGGACTACTACAACTTCGAGGCGCTGAATATTCCGCAAGACCACCCTGCCCGCGACATGTGGGCTACCATGTGGATGGACTATCGGAACGAAAAAGGCGAGCGCAACATGCTGCTGCGCACCCACACCTCGCCCATGCAGATTCGCGTCATGGAGAACCGTCAACCCCCGGTGCGCGTTATAGTGCCGGGCAAGGTCTACCGCTACGAGGCGACCGATGCCACCCACGAAGCCATGTTCTATCAGGTCGAGGGCTTTGCCGTCGATAAGAATATCACCATGGCAGACCTCAAAGGAACGCTGTTCGAGTTCGCCCGAAGGCTCTTCGGCAAGGAAAGAAAAGCCCGGTTCAGATGCGATTACTTCCCCTTCGTCGAGCCGGGTGTAGACATGGCCATCGACTGCTTTGTCTGCAAAGGAGCGGGCTGCTCCCTTTGCTCTAACAGCGGCTGGATTGAGATACTGGGTGCCGGCATGATTCATCCCGAGGTGCTGCGCAGGGTGAACTACGACCCTGATATCTATACGGGATTCGCCTTCGGCATGGGTGTAGAGCGCATGTCCATGCTCAAATACGGCATCGATGACATTCGTCTCTTCTACTCCAATGACCTCAGATTTTTGAAGCAGTTTTAGCTATGAAAGTCTCACTTAACTGGCTCAAGGATTATGTCAATATAACGCTTGCTCCCAAGGAGCTGGCACATAAGCTCACTATGTCCGGCAACGAGATCGATAGCATCGAGGTTATCGGCGGCAAGTGGGACAATGTGTTTGTGGGACGGGTT
>VGNW01000298.1 GCA_016865955.1 Chloroflexota bacterium
CTGGTGCATGGCGACATCGAAGCTCACTTTCGTGCGCAGAGACGGCTTCTCAAAAACCAGAGCCAGCGTCTTACCGGCAAGTACTGAGCTTAGCGTCCGTCTCTGCTTCAGCTTAACCGCTGTTTTAACGATGCGCTGCACATCGTCCGGCGTGAGGTCTCCGATAGATAACAGGTCTTTCCCTTTCATCCCCTTCTCCTTGCCCTAAAAAGATTGCCTGAGTATCCCCGCGGTAAAACCCGCGAGAGAAATGCTAATTATAGGTAACCAGAACCCTCTTTGCAATAGCCTGTGCGAAGCTGGAGGCACCGATTAAGTATAATATAAAGAGGTACGCTTCGCTACTTGTGAGCCATTTGCCCCCGATGATATAATAAACCACACTTTTCTACGATGAATTACGCCGCTGCTCTCGATTTCCTGCTCAGCCGCACCGACTATGAGCGGTATCCCGGCTTCAATTACGCCATCAGGTTCGATTTGAGGCGCATGGACGACTTGCTGCAGCGACTGGGCAACCCTCACCGGAGCGCCAGGTCGGTCCATATCGCAGGCTCCAAGGGCAAGGGCAGCACATCCGCCATGATTGCAGCAGCCCTCCAGGCTGCGGGTTATAAAGTCGGGCTTTATACCTCGCCCCACCTGCTAACCCTGCGCGAACGTATTCAGGTGGACGGCAAGCCGATACTGAAAAGCGAGCTGGAATCGGTGGTGGCAAAGATAAAGCCTCATGTCGAAGCGGTGGACAGGGACGGCACTTACGGCGAACTCAGCACCTTCGAGCTGCTCACCACCGCCGCCTTCGTTTATTTTCAGCAGAGGAACGTCGATTACCAGGTGCTCGAGGTAGGGCTGGGGGGCAGGCTGGATGCCACAAACGTGGTCATGCCGGAGGTTTGCGTTATCACCTCGATAAGCCTCGACCACACCGACGTACTCGGAGATACATTAGCCAAGATTGCCGCAGAGAAGGCGGGCATCGTCAAGGAGAGGCGCACTGTGGTGAGTTCGCCTCAGGCCGAGGAGGCAGCAGCGGTCATTCGATATACCTGCCTCAAGAAAAACGCCCCGCTCATCTCTGTGGGAAACGACGTTACCTGGCAAAAGACAGGCTCGAATCTCTCCGGGCAATCCCTGGAGGTAAATGGGTGCAAGGGCACCTATCAGGTCACCATCCCCCTCCTCGGCGCTCACCAGTTGGACAATGCCGCCACCGCGGTTGCCGCATTGGAGACGCTCGGGCTATCCAGGGCTGATATGGAAAAGGGGCTGGCTAATACACGCTGGCCCGGGCGATTGCAGGTGCTCGGTCGCAAACCCCTGCTGGTAATAGACGGCGCCCATAACAGAGATTCGGCAAAAAAGCTGAAAGACGCCCTGCGCGACTATTTTCAATTTGACCGTTTAATCCTTATAATAGGTACATCCGCCGACAAGGATGTGTCGGGGATAGTCGGAGAGCTGGCACCGGTGGCGGACGCGGTAATTGTCACCCGTTCCCGCCACCCCAGAGCCACCAGGCATGAAGTGCTGGTCGCAGAGTTCACCCGGCTGGGGAGGAAAGCGGAGGTGGCGGGTACTGTAGCTGAGGCTGTAGCAAAAGCGAAGAAAAGGGCAGGGAGAGGAGACCTCATCTGCGCCACCGGCTCCCTGTTCCTTATCGCCGAGGTGATAGAGTACGTGAAGGGCTTGCGTCCCGAGGTGTACGCAAGCTAGGGAGGTTCCGATGAGGCAGGCCGGGTCGGGGGCCAGGCAACAGGAGGCATCTACCATCGTGGTAGAAGAACAAATCACGCAGTTGCTTGGCGGCATCGAGAAAAAGGAAACAACGGGGGTTCTGCCCGCAACACGACCACAGAGGGAAGCTGGTGAACTCAGAGCGAAGCGCTGCGTTGTCGTGACGGGCATGGGCGCTGTAACCCCTCTGGGGCTGACCGTAGACGAATACTGGCGGGGGCTGGTCGAGGGCAAATCGGGCATCGCCAAGGCAACCCTGTGCGACCTGAGCCGCCTTTCCTGCCAGATAGTGGGCGAGGTAAAAGGATTCGAACCCCGCAACTACATGGACTTCAAAGAATCACGCCGGATGGCGCGCTTCAGCCAGTTCGCCGTAGCCTCTGCCCGAATAGCGATAGAGGACGCCAGACTCGATATCAGCAAAGAGGATTCAGACCAGTTCGGCGTGATTATCGGCAACGGAATCGGCGGCTTCCCCGAAGCCGAAGAGGGCTTTCATACCCTGATAACGAAGGGTGGGATGAGGCTGAACCCCTTCTTCATGCCTACAATCCTGCCCAACATGGCGGCAGGACAGGTCAGCCTCATCTTCGGCCTCACGGGGTTCTCCTCCACTATAACCACCGCCTGTGCCGCTGCAACTCAGGCTATCGGAGAGGCTGTCGAGGTGATAAGGCTGGGAAAAGCCGAGGTCATGCTGGCAGGAGGCAGCGAGGCAGCGAT
>VGNW01000299.1 GCA_016865955.1 Chloroflexota bacterium
GACGGAGTGCCCTCTCGTACAGCGGGGAGATTTTAGTGGGCAAGAGCGCAGGGTCAACTCTCTTCCCAGCCTGGTAATCTACCTTTGCACAGCCTTCAACTAATTGCCTTCTCTATTCCTCAGCCCGTACGGGTTTCTGGAATGTAGGCACCTCTGGAAATGGCAGCTGCAAAGCTTTCATCATATCCACTGCGTTTCGGGGAGCGTAGGCTCTCCAGTGATTGTTGAAAAATACGAAGGATAACTTAGATTTCTCTGATGTTGCTTTGGCTTTTTCAGCCAGCTCCTTAATTTCATCCCCGGAATACAGATAACAGTATCTGGTTTCGGCATCCCCTTTCCACCACATCTCCTTGTTTCTGCCATGAAAGCGAAAATAGGATAAATCTGATGTCTGCGGAATGTCTTTAGCCAGAGAGAAGCTAAACTTAGGCTCATCGATTTGCACCCAGGCAGCTTTGCCTTCTTGGAGCAGCTTCGCAGTAGCAGGATCGTCGCTCCAACTCTTGTGTCGGAGTTCCACTGCCAAATGATATTCGCCGAAATGTGTAATTAACGCTTGCAGTATCTGTTTGCTGTGGCCATCATTAGTAAAGCTAGGAGGAAACTGGGCAAGCAAAGCTCCCAACTTTCCCGCTCTAACCAGTGGCTCGAGGCCTTGGCGGAAGAGGCTGATGTCGTCATGGCTGATGGCTGCTATGTCGCCGGTTGCTTTCTCAAACATTTTTGGATGGGTGAACTTCTGCCAGAGTTTCACCGTGAAAAGAAAGCCATCAGGTACCCGGCGAGCCCAGCTCTGCGCCATGCGAGGTTCAGGCGGCCGGTAGAATGTGCTGTTGATTTCCACCGTGTTGAAAAAGCGGCTGTAGTAGGTCAGCTCATCGACCTTCTCACCGACCGGGTAAAAGTAGCCGTTCCAGGTGCCTTCTCCCTTGGGATAAGACCATCCCGAAGTGCCAATATAGATAGTGCCTTGCGTCATTGCATAAATCTTAACATACCTTGCAACCTTTTCGCTCTACTCGTGAACCTGACGACATTCAGGCCTTGACAATAGAACGTCTGTTCTATTATAGTAATAGATTGTGAAAGTGCTCTGTGTCCTGCTACCCCATTTCCTCTTGAATTGCGAGATTTCAAGAAATCTGCAAATCAAAGAGCATGCCTCCGTGGTAATCCGGGAGTCCGGCTCGCAGAAGCTGGTACTGGACTATTCTCCGCAGTTCACGGACTTACAGCAAGGTATGGAGCTTCAAGGCGCTCTTTCACGGCATGACGACATACAGATAGTCCATGCCGATATTCCCTACTACTGGCACAGCTTCAATCGTATTCTGGATGCCCTGGAAAACGTGAGTCCCGTCGTGGAAGGCAAGGAACTCGGTGAGGTCTATCTCGACATGGATGGTATGCAGTCCATTTATCCCGATGATGGCGACTTTGTAAAGGCTGTCCGAGAAGCTATTCCTGAGAGCTTTGTAACCCAGATTGGTATCGGACAGTCCAAGTTTCTGGCTTATCTGGCTGCGTGGCAATGTACTCAAGACGGCGGTTTCCGGGTATTGTCAGATGATGTTAGCTCTTTTCTCAAAGACCTGCCCTGCGATGTCCTGCCGGTTTCGACCAGGAGCAGGAAGAAGCTACGTGAATTCGGCATATTAACACTGGGACAGATTACCGCTTTGCCGCCGGGCCCGGTCCAGTCCCAGTTCGGGACGGAAGGTCTGCGCATTTGGAAACTGGCCGGAGGCCACGATGATACTCCCCTGTATCCGCGGTCGCTGGAAGAAGCTATCGAAGAAAACACCACGCTGACCTGGGTAACGGTCTCCATAGAGGCACTGCAGTCTATCCTAGAATCATTGCTGGTCAAGGCTCTGGCCAAAAAAGAGCTGTACAGCAAAGGCATCGCCAGTTTGACAGTCTGGACTCGGGGCCAGGATACACGACACTGGGAGAAGACGGTTAACTTTAAAGAGCCGGCGATGGATGTTAAAAGCGCCTTGCCCCGTATCAAGTATTATTTGCAGAACTATCCCCAGCTCGGCCCGGTAGAACAGGTGGGCATCAAAATCACCCGACTTGCCTATGCCACCGGACGGCAGAAAAGCATTTTCTCCGAGGTCAGGGCGAAGGACCACCTCCTTGAAGATATCAAACAGCTTGAGTTGCGCCTGGATGGACCGCAACTGTACCAGGTAAAGGAAATCGAGCCATGGTCGAGGATACCGGAAAGACGGCACGCGCTGGCACCCTTAAACCAGTAAACCAGCCTGAACCGGAACGAGTGGAAGAAGATAAGGCGGGTTTGCCGGTGGCATTGCGGACGAAACGCCGCCAGCCGGTTAAGACTATTGATGACAGGTGGCGGATTGATGACGAATGGTGGCGCAGCGAGCCTATTTCAAGGCTGTATTATGCGATACGGCTCGTCTCAGGGCAGCGGCTAG
>VGNW01000300.1 GCA_016865955.1 Chloroflexota bacterium
CCCTCCAGCACCATGGATAGCTGGAATCTTATTTGAGGCTGTTGATGAGCAGGAAAGACATCGACTATGCGGTCTATTGTCTGGGTCGTGCTCGCCGTATGCAGAGTACTCAAGACCAGGTGTCCCGTTTCGGCAGCGGTGATTGCAGTTGCTATTGTCTCCAGGTCCCTCATCTCACCGACCAGTATCGCATCAGGGTCCTGGCGCAAAGCATGCTTCAGTGCTTCAGCGAACGACCTGGTGTCTGCGCCCAAATCCCTTTGGGCTATAATACACTTTTCGTTTTGATGCAGGAACTCAATAGGGTCCTCGATGGTGATTACATTCCGCCTCTCCGTATGATTCAAATGGTCTATCATAGCCGCCAGCGTAGTGGATTTGCCCATACCTGTGGCTCCGGTTACCAGAACCAGTCCCTTATGTTTGGTCGCCAGTGTCTTGCACACGGCAGGAAGCGCCAATTCATCGATGGTCGGTATTTTCAGCGGCACCTGTCTAACAGCTAGGCTTATAGTGCCCCGCTGGAAAAAAGCATTGACCCTGAAGCGAGCCAGCCCAGCTATGCTGAACGGCATATCCAGCTCCAGCTCGGTATAGAATTTTTCCCTCTGCGTCTCGGTTGTTATATCCTCGAGTGCCTCCCTCATAAACTGAGGGGTGACCTTACCCATCTCATCTTGAGGCAACAGTACGCCGTCTATGCGGTATACAGGGGGACTGGGCACTCTTAGATGCAGGTCTGATGCCTTTCTTTCTACCATCAGGCGCAACAGCTCTTCTATCTTCATTTAGTGTCCGCCTTTCTCGGCGGGGAAGATGCATGAGCGGTCTTTCCCGCCTCTTTTAGCGCTGTACATAGCCTCATCCGCCCTCTTGAGAAGCTCGGAAATCATCGCGGCATGAGCGGGGTATGATACTATACCGACACTGATTGTGATTCCCACCCCCTCACCCTCCAGCATTCTATGATACCGTTTCACCTGTCCCCTGACCCTCTCCGCTAACTTCCAGGCGCTATCGCTGTCGGTCTCCGGAGCCAGCAGCATAAACTCGTCGCCGCCCCAGCGAGCCGCCACATCCGATGCCCGTGTATTAGCCCTGATAATTCCCGCCACCTCCCTGAGGAAAGCATCGCCTTCATGATGCCCATAGCGGTCGTTTATCGTCTTGAGTCCGTCGAGGTCGACCATAATCAGAGATAGCGGCACCTTACTCCTATTGGCACGGATAAATTCCCGCTCTATCTGCTCCATAAAATATCGCCTGTTGTAAAGACCTGTCAGACTGTCTGTAAAAGCGAGCTCCAGGGCATGCTCATACAATCGTGCGTTTTCGATCGCCATGCCTATCTGGTTGGCTATGGTCTCCAGCATCCTCACTTCCCAATCGGGGAACTCTCTATGGCTATGGCTGCCGACGCCTATAACACCCAGAATCTTCTCCTTCGACATTACCGGCACAACAGCAAACGACTCAATGCCACCTGTTTTTTTCCTGGATTTACTAAACCTCTTATCAGCGGACACATCCTCCACAAGCAACGGTTTTCCCGATTTCGCCACCCGATTGATGAATCCATCTCCGCCTCGCAGTATGCTCAGCTCACGGACGAGCTGCGCAGACATGCCCCGATGAGCCCTGAGCGCCAGAGTCCCGCCCTCATCTTCCAGTAGAAATATGGCTGTCACCTCCACCCCCATAACCTCCAGCACCTTATCGAGCACGTTGCCCAACAACTCCTCCAGATTGAGAGTCTGGCTTACGGTAGTACCGATATTAAACAGGGTTTCGAGCTGTCTGGTGTAATGCCTGACCTCCTCCTCTACCTGTTTGTTTTCAGTTACATCCATAAGTGTTCCCAGAACCGAGCGCTTTCCCTTGTACTGAATCGAAGCAACCCTGTCCAGAACCCAGACAATCCCGCCGTCTTTCCTTATAAGCCTGAACTCATAGGGCAGGCTGCTTTGTCCCTTCAATACCTCCACCGCCTTCGTTCTTACCTCCTCCCTGTCCTCAGGGTGTACATAATCGAGCGAATACTTCCCGCGAAGCTCCGAGTCGGCGTAGCCCGCAATTTCCTCAAATAGACGATTGATATACTGGAAACACCCGTCCTGTAACAGGTATATACCTGTAGAAGCAGCCTGAAGCATACCGCGGGACAGCTCTTCGGAATCCCGCAGGGCTTCCTCGGCACTCTTACGTTCCGAGATATCCCGGATAACCGCAACCATAGCTTCGGGATTTCCCTGAGAATCTCTGACAACCGAGGCTGTGAAATTGATGGGAATCTCCCTGCCATCACTGGTAACGGCACTCATATCTATGTGCTCCGAACCGCCCTTCTCAACCATCCTCATAAGGTATTCTCTGGCTTTGACCCTGTCCTTGGATTTTCTATATGTCGGCAACTCCGGAGCAGATGCACCGGTCAGTTTATCAGCCT
>VGNW01000301.1 GCA_016865955.1 Chloroflexota bacterium
GCCTCGCTATCCCGATTAAGTAGCTGTCGTGTGGCAGGATTGAAGCGCAACGACCCGTAAGACAGGGGTGAATCATCGCTATAGCGATTCATATCACGGATTCTGGCTTTCACGCGCGCCAGAAGCTCCAACTGACCGCATGGCTTCACTATATAGTCATCCGCACCCCACTCCAACCCCTTGACTATATCGCCCTCGTCTCCTTTCACAGTAAGTATGATAACAGGTACCATGGAAAAAGAACGAATCTCCTTCAGCACCTCGAAGCCGCTGATATCAGGCAGCCCCAGGTCGAGGATTACGATGTCCGGCGCTACGGGCTCCACCAGCTCCGCGCCCTTCCTGCCCAGATGGGTCGATACTATCTGCGTATCGGGCCAGCGAATTTTCACAGCGAGGGATATGGACTCCACAATCTCCGGGTCATCCTCGATAATCAGCGCTTTCACTACCCCTCCGAATCCTAAACTTCTTCCGTATCGCCGACACCTCGCAAGGGCAGGGAGAAGCCGAACGTCGAGCCTTTGCCGACCTTGCTGCGCACCCAGATTTTACCGCCGTGAAGCTCCACCAGCGTTTTGCATAGCGCAAGTCCCAATCCCAAGCCGCTCAAGTGCTCCGTATCGCTTTGCATTCTACGATAGGGCTCAAACATGCGCTCACGCACCTTATCTTCGATGCCGGGGCCACTGTCCTCGATCTCTACCACAAGAACGGAATCCTGCACACCGGCTCTGAGAGCTATTTTCCCTCTCTCCGACGTGAACTTGAAGGCGTTGTTCAAGAGATTAAGCAGAATCTGCCGCACCCGTCCCTTATCGGCATTGACTTCGGGCAGGGAATCGGGCAATTCCGCTACAAAAGCCAACTCCCTGCTGGCTGCTACAGGTGCAACGTAATCAACCACCTCACGCAGCAACAGCAAAGGGGCAAACCTTTCCGGCTTTATGCGGAGAATCCCCATCTCGCCCCTTGCCAGGTCGAGGAGCTCATCGATTCTGCTGTTCAGATTCGAGGCACCGCGACTGATGTTTCTGGCTAACCTGAGCAACTGCTCATCTTTAAGCTCGGACGCTAACACCTGGCTCGATATCAACATCGGGGTGAGAGGTGTTTTTATCTCATGCGCCAGCGCCCTGGTGAATTCGATCCTCTTCTTCATTTCCTGTTCGATTTTCTGGCGTAAATCCTTTTCCTGCCGATACAGCTTCTCCAATTCCATTTCCGCCTGTTTTCTGCCGGTGATATCGCGGAAATTGGCGACAACGCCTTTAACCACAGGGTCATCGAGAAGATTCCTACCCACAATTTCCAGAGTGCGCCAGGAGCCGTCTTTATGTCGGGCTCGCACCTCGGTATGCTGTGCTATGCCCGGATTCCGAATCAATTCGGTAATCCCCCTGGTTACAGCGGGCATATCATCGGGATGAACCAGTTCCAGTGCGTTCTGGCCGAGACGGTCTTCAAAACTGTAACCGAGCATTCGCTCAAAGGCCGGGCTTTCATATATTAATCTGCCGTCGGCATCCACTATGGCGATAGCATCGAGGGCGTTCTCGATAAGGGAACGGAAGTGCTTTTCGCTCCGCTTCAAAGCCTCCCCTAACCTCTTGCGCTCTGTAATGTCCCTGACTACGGCGATAAATCCCGTGGGCGCGCCGGTGGAATCTCTCAGCACAGATGCGCTCAGTTCAGCATCGAACTCCTTACCGTCTTTGGTGAGAAATTTGTATTCAATATCCCTTACCTGCCCCTCGCTCAACGTCCTTCTCAGATTCTCAGCAGCCCTGGCATGCTCTCTATCCGCTATGAGCACGAATGCGCCCAACCCTATCATTTCCTCTTTGCTTCCATAGCCGTGCAGCTTAACCGTAGCCTCGTTCATTTCCACAATGACTCCGTTCAAGTCGGTGACCGTAATCCCATCGGCTACCGAGTCGAACAAGAGGCTGAATTTCTGCTCGGAGCCGCGGAGTTTCTCTTCCAGGCGCTTGCGTTCGTTTATTTCAGCAAGCAGTGCCTCATTGGCTCTTGCCATCTCCTCAGTGCGCTGCCCGAACCGCATGTCCAGTTCATCAAAGTCTCTGCTCAATGTTCCCTCAACCGGCTTACGCTTGCCGACACAGACGGCTTTCTTATCCGCTCCTGTATTTTTTTGAGAGCGGGATTGTCTACCGGCAACCTTCATCTTCCGTTGCGCCACCCTAATCTCCCGTATAAGTGTGCAGTACCCGCTTCGGAACTACTTCCGAACTATAATACCCTTCAGTTACTTCTTACACGAATCATGTTCTTTTGTCAAATTGGGGGGATATGAGACCGTTTAGCAACTTGAGAAAAAATCCCTTAAAAAATGGGAGAGGGTATAGCGGACAATAGTTGAAGCTGTTATTGTTAAGGAAAGGAATACTGGAGGCTAAGATATGGCAAAGGTGAGATGCA
>VGNW01000302.1 GCA_016865955.1 Chloroflexota bacterium
CATCGCGCAGAGATCCTCCGCATCGCCGCCCGCCATGGCGCGCGCAACGTGCGCGTGTTTGGCTCTGTCGCGCGAGGCGAGGCTGACGAGCGGAGCGATAGTGTTCCTATGAGGTGAATCATGTTGGAGCAAGCTCTACAAGTGATTCGCGAGACTTTGCGTCGCCACAATGTGCGCGCCATCCAATGCTTCCTTTTCGGCAGCCGGGCGCGTGGTGACTTCCACCCTGATAGCGACTGGGATATCTTTGTCCTGGTGGATCGGGACCTGGCATTCTCGGAGCAGCGGCGACTGGTCACCGAAATCCGACGTACCTTGGCACGCCTGCGAATCCCCAACGATATTGTGATCCGCTCCGAAGCGCAGTTCAACGCCCTCAAGGATAGTCCGGGCCTTCTTTACTATGATGTGGCCCGGGAAGGAGTGCCAGTGTGATCCCTTCAGCGCAGCGTATGGGTTATCATGTCTTTGCCGACGAGAGCGGACAGAAAGAGTACATTGATCCCTACGATCGAGGGAACCTCCACAGCCCCGAAAGGTTGACCAGAGACTTCTGGCTTCGAATTACTTTGTGATCACTGGCCTTGTGGTGCATGATGGAGATATCCCGGCGATAAACGCGGCGATGTTGCAGCTAAAACGGGAGGCATTCGGCGACCCCTCAGTAGAGGTAAAGTCTGATTGGCTCAGAAACCCCTACCAGCGAAGGGCGCATTACTTGAACAAGTACGGGATAGATGAGGCGACCCTTAATCGGTTCGGCTTTGCTGTTTCCGCACTGTTTCCGAGGTTTGCAGAGCAGATCAAAATAGTGGCCTGTGTTTTCGACAAGAGGTACTACAAAGATAGGGTGAGCAATAATCCCTGCTGCAACTCGTGCCAGGTTGTGCTTGAACGGATCGAGTTCTATATGCGCAGGCTGAGCAGTCAGTGCATCCTGGTCGTGGATCAAATGGAGAGCAGCCTCAGTGCGGAAAGAGGTAAAAACGGGGAACTGCGAGACGTTTTGCTTAATCGTAGGCGAATGAAGCACACCTTCGTAGAGTGTTACCGTCGGATCAGGGACATCAGCTTTCGAGAATCAAAGATGAGAATTTTGTCCAATTGGCAGACTTGGCGGCATATGACGTTTTCCGTCAGTTCGTTGACCATGGCCGGGACTGGGAGAACACGTCAAACGACACGCTGCAAACGTATCCCTACTTCAACGCGCTTGCAGGGAACTTTCTGGACAGAAATGGCCGCATCAGGGGCATAGGAATTTGCAAGCTGCCCGACACGGCCAAGATTAACTGGATTCCAGGAAAGAAATGAGGTCAGGCCCCTTTGCGGGTATCCAAGTTTATCAGCTTGGACTAGGTCATAGACCGCCCGACCTTCCTATGCATATTCTAGCATACGATCTCGTATCTGTCAATATCGTTATTGTTATATACATTTTACATCCAGAACCGTGTTAGGATATGATCCGTGGCTGCAAAGCGTGTAAAGGTGAACAGCCCATGTCCGACAACAAGCTCTATTACGGCGACAACCTGACCGTCTTGCGCGAGTATATCCCCAGTGAGTCGGTGGATTTGATCTACCTCGACCCGCCCTTCAACTCCAACCGCTCCTACAACGTGCTCTTCAAGGAGGCCAACGGCTCCGCCGCCGACGCGCAGATCGCCGCCTTCGACGACTCCTGGCATTGGGGGCCTGCGGCCGAGGAGACCTTGCGCGAGATCGAGACGACCGCCCAGCCCCACGTGGTGGAGATGATCCAGGCCATCGTGCGCTTTGTGGGGCGCAACGACGTGACGGCCTACCTGGTGATGATGACCGTGCGCCTGATCGAGCTGCACCGCGCGCTCAAGCCCAGCGGCTCCATCTACCTGCACTGCGACCCCACCGCCAGCCATTATCTCAAAGTGGTGATGGATGCCATATTCGGTGCGCGGAACTTCAGAAACGAGATCACCTGGAAGCGGACGTTTGCACATGGCAACGTTGGTCGGAACTATGGTTCTGTTGCCGACATCATCCTTTGGTACACGGCGAGTGACAACTACTGCTGGAACCAGCCCTTTGCGTCGCTCAGTGAAGACGAGAGCCGAGCCAAGTATCCCCATGTGGATCCTGATGGTAGACACTGGCAGTCAGTGACACTGCGGAATCCAGGAGTCCGGCCTAATCTGCGCTTCCCCTATAACTGTGCAAGTAACGGCATCACGTACCAGCCGCATCCTAATGGTTGGTCGTGCAACCTCGAACGCCTGCAGCGCTACGACCGTGAGGGCAGGCTGCATTTCCCCCGAAAGCCTGGTGGAGCTCTCCGGCTCAAGATGTATGCGGACGAGAGCCCAGGGGAGCGGCTCCAGAACATCTGGAGTGACATCTCGCCCATCGGCGCCCAAGCCGC
>VGNW01000303.1 GCA_016865955.1 Chloroflexota bacterium
TCGAACCCGGACTGCTGGTTATCGATTCCATACAGACCACGCATGTGCCGGAAGACGATGGCATCCCCGGTTCCATCACGCAGGTGCGGGAGTGCGCTCATAGATTAATGCGCTGGGCGAAATCCAGCGGCGTGCCTGTTTTTATCACCGGGCATGTCACGAAAGAAGGCGCGATTGCCGGCCCCCGCGTCCTGGAGCACATCGTCGATGTCGTCCTGTATATGGAGGGCGAACAGTTCAGCGCCTACCGTCTCCTCCGTTGCGTCAAGAACCGGTTCGGCTCCACCAACGAAATCGGCGTTTTTGAGATGAAAGAAAAAGGGCTGGTCGAAGTTGATAATCCCTCCCGCGTGTTCTTGTCGCAGAGACAGGGCGAGATGGTCGGTTCCGTGGTGGCGCCTGTTATCGAGGGCAGCCGACCGCTCCTCGTGGAAATCCAGGCGCTAACGAACGTGACCAGCTTCGGCATGCCGCGCCGCACTGCCAACGGTGTCGATTTTAACCGCCTGCTGATGGTTATCGCGGTGCTGGGCAAACGGGTGGGGATGAAGCTGGGTAACCAGGATATCATGGTGAACGTAACCGGTGGACTGAAGATTGATGAGCCTGCCGCCGACCTCGGCAGCGCGCTGGCGGTGGCTTCCTCCTACCGTGATACCGGGCTCGACCCGTACCTGGCAGCGGCGGGAGAAATCGGCTTGAGCGGTGAGCTCCGCGCCGTGCCCCAGCTCGACCGTCGTGTGCAGGAAGCGGCACGCCTCGGCTTCAAGCGCATCCTGGTACCAAAATCGAATGGCAAGGTAACCGCTCCGAAAGGAATTGAAGTCATTGCCCTTGCCAGCGTGCGGGAGGCGGTGGAGAGGGGAACGGGCAGTTAATCCAGTACATCCTGAGGGTAGAACTATGTCAGAGAAAGCTATGAAACAGGGCTTCGGCGCATTAATAATTCTTCTAGTTCTCGCCATTGCGTTCTATTTTTTCCCTGAAATACAAGGTCTGAACAGACGGGTAAACGAACTCGCAAACACGGTTACCGAACTCACATCAGACAGGATTCAGATGTCAGCTACTATCACGGCGCAATCGGCTTCCATTGAGGAACAAAGAACCGCAATCGACCGTATGGAATCGGAAACCAGCCAGCTTAAATCAGAACTCGTAACCGCTAATACGAATATCGAGACTTATAAGTCGCAGATTGCCAATCTCGAATCCAGCATCTCCACACTCAGGACGCAGGTGTCAACCGCGCAGTCGGAGGCGACTGGATTACAGAAGCGGCTGGACAATATCCTCGGTATCAATGTCATACAACACTATGAATGGCTAAAGACCTTCTCATGGGACCTCATAATACCTTTATCGCTCTACGTTGAATATAAAGAGCGGCCAAGACCGTTATCTTTTTCTTCGTGGGTAAATATGGCGAAAGACCCGAAGGATGATGCCTATATCGATGAGATGGTTAAATACGTGGACGAAATGGCTGCGCGGTACAACTACAACGAACAGCAGAAGATAAATTTCGTGGTAACGTTCGTCCAGAGCCTGCCGTATACAGTCGATAGCGTGACCACGCCCGCCAACGAATACCCGAGATACCCGATAGAGACTTTGTTCGACCGCGGCGGGGACTGCGAGGATACCTCGATTCTGACGGCTGCTCTGCTCGATAGGATGGGATATGACGTAGCTCTGATTGAGCTACCGAAGCATATGGCTGTCGGTGTTGCTGTAAATGCATTCGGGAGGTACTACACATACGGCGGGAAAAGATATTTCTACCTTGAAACCACAGGGGAAGGCTGGAAGATTGGAGAGATGCCGAACGAGTACCTCAATGCCCCGGCGTATATTTATCCCTTGAGATAAGCCACCGATTTAGGCTGCGTTATCGTGTTTTGGCTCTCTGTTTTCTTGTCTTCGATTTGAAAGCTGTGCCCGTATCGACTCCTGCCTTAAAACCAAGCGTATGCGATAAAGAAGCCACCAGGTACTGGTTAAGACTGACACCTTCTTTTTCAGCCTGGAACATCAATGATTCATGCAGGGATGGCGGCATACGCAGGATTACCTTACCGCTGTAATGCCGGGATTTAAGAGGAAGGGGCATCTTGTTGCCCAGTGTCAGAAATGACTCAATCCATTCGTGTTTGACCGCTTCAAGTTCCTGAACAGCTTCTTCCACGGTGTTTCCTGTCATCAACAGGTCGGGCAGTTCAACCACTCGCGCAACGAAGTAAGTACCTTTTCCATCGTCCCGGGGCTCAACGAAAACGGTATATGGCAGATTTGCGTAATATTCTACCTTCTCTCTTAATGAACCGTTACTCTTAATCATGTCGTCATTCCTTGTTGG
>VGNW01000304.1 GCA_016865955.1 Chloroflexota bacterium
TCACGGTCTTCGGGACGGTCAGAATTGGTGGCGTATAAATCAGGGTGCGCGCCAGAACCGAAATTAGAATACACATAATCCAGAGTATAACCGGGCTGCAGGGATAGATGATTCAATACCGAGAAATACTGATTAACATCGAACCAGCCCTCTAGTCTGTCAGACTCAGGAACATCGTAACCGAATTCGGGTGTATCGTATCCAGATGGCAATGCGCTCATAGCATCCACCATTGCCTGCCTAGCTGCGGCAACGGAGTCCGGGGAAGGATTGGTGGGGTTTGGGGTGGGCGGCGTCACCGTCTCCAGAGACGGGCAGCCAAGCAACACAGCTACCACCAGCATGGCTAATAGAACCGCTATCTTAAAAGCAAATTTCTTCATTCTCCGACCTCGCTTGTGCTAATCTAAACGTAAAGCCACACGTTGCGAAAAATACCTACAGCTTCGAGCTTCACTTTACTCCCCACGCCAAGCGACTGTCAATATCGCAGTGGAGACTCACCTCTGTGTGTGGTGAATGAGTTACGACTCAATGCAAAATACTAAATTCTGGGTGGGGCTGCGAAAACGAAATACATACCAATGTTTTTATTAGCTTTCAGCCCTAGCATAGCTTATTTCGTTGGCTTCTTCTCAAACTTGAGGCAACTCTTGGCATCTGTCTGCGGGGTGATTCCGCCCACGCATTGAGTCAGCTTGCCGGCGCAGACGTAGGCTCCAGCCTTGTTTTTTACCAGATAAACACATTCGCCGCAAGTAGGCATTCCCGCATACCTCCTGAATATTTGCGCTGTAGTTCGGGGGTGATTTAATTCTACTTCCTGAAGAATTGATTTTCAACTGGATACCGTTCCCGCATCGGGTACGGGACAGGCTTTCGTCGGTATGTTAGTAACTTTGTCAAGCGATCGCAATCAGGACCACTTGACAATAATGGCGTCTAGATATACTTTGTGAGCTAGAAATTGCGATATATGCTCCCAAAGAAAGGATGGCAGAGATGGCACCTAAAAAGCTAAGCTATCAAGCGGCACGCCGAAGCCCGGAGGAACTGGTCAAGCACCTGAAATCATTTAAACTAGAGCCCAAATTCTCTGCGGGAATATGGTGTTTTTCCCCGCCTCACTCCAGATTCCATGAGAAATACAAGCCAGACCTGAACATCGAGCGGCGTCTTGAGATAGCCGCTAAGCTTAGCGATTACGGACTAAAAGGGCTGGAGGCACACTATCCCAACGAGATAAACGAGGAAAATCTACGCGTATGGAAGCAATTTGAAAAAGACGCAGGGATAAAGCTCATCACGGTCATTCCGCTGTTATTCTTTGGGAAGGAGTTTGAGTTCGGGTCACAATCCAGCCCGATTGAGAAAGCGCGGCGCAAGGCGATTGAGCTGGTCAAGCGGGCGCTGATGCTGAACATAGAAATGAAAACGGAATTCGCGATTGTCTGGCCGGGCATCGATGGTTATGAAAACCCTTTCGGCATCGATTTCACATCTATGCGAGCGAGGTTTGCCGAGGGCATTGCTGAAGCGATGGATACGGTGCCAGGTGTGCGTCTAGCCATCGAACCCAAGCCTTATGAGCCTCGTGGGCACATAATCTACGGCACAACTGCAGAAGGAATGCTTCTCTGCCATGAAGTTGAATCCCTGCTTAAAAATCCGAAAAACAAGAAAATGCTAAACGATGGATATACTTTATGTTGCCTGAATCCTGAGATTGGTCACGCTCTGATGGCGTATGAAGATTTGCCATATGCCTACAGTTTACCCCTCTCTGAAGGAAGACTGGCGCATATGCACCTTAACAGTCAGCCCCTAGGGAATTATGACCAGGACCTTAATGTGGGAGTGGTATCACCGGAACAGCTTGACGCTTTGATGTATGTACTCAAGATGCACGGTTATCGGGAATGGTTCGGGCTGGATATAAATCCGGAGAGGATGCCGATAGAGATGGCGATAAAGATAAGCATAGACGCGGTGCGCGCCTCAAACGACCACATAAATGAGCTCGACCATGAGTCAATAGCATATGCAACGAATCACCCAGATAAAGCGCGAGGGTGGATTGAGGCTTATCTCGTCAGAGCAAGAACACGGCAGCTGAAGAAACTTCCACCTCTGCCACCCATTAAGAAATAGCAATGTCAGCAAAAATGGCGAAAAGAAGGTTGGCACTGGGGCTGGACTTAAGCACACAAAGCCTGTCGGTGGTGGTGCTGGATATCGAGTCGGCACAGCGGGTCTTCGAGCTTGCGCTGGACTATGTAAAAGACCCGAGGCTTAATGGCTTTGGCATCAGCAAGAAGGACTATATTTTGCCGCCGAAAGTGGAAGGTGAAGCAAATC
>VGNW01000305.1 GCA_016865955.1 Chloroflexota bacterium
GGCTTCCGCTGTCTGAAGCAAATCTCTGGTGCTTGGATTCATTGTTTGCCCGCCGGGGACAATGCCAGCTACCCCCAGACTCCGGAAGACCTCAGCCAGCCCGTCTCCTGAAACAACAGCCACCGTGGCGATGTTAATGGCGGGCATCCGCTCCTTCTGCATCTTCAGGAAGTCTTGATGCTGCTCATCCATGTTCCGGATATTCACGTCGTGCATCGTGCCCACACGGCTAGCGTAGTTCAGTATAGTTCCCGGCCTTAAAGTGTGGATGTGCACTCTCACCGCCATCTCGTCGCCAACAACAATTACCGACTGCCCTTTCTTTTCCAGCTTAGCCCTGATTTCATCCGGCTTAAGGCTCTCCCCCTTCAGGAGAAACTCAGTGCAATATCCATAAGGCACTTCCGGCTCTACCTCCATCTGCGGGAGCCCGGCCGCATGTATATCAGCTACCACCAGTTGAGGCTTACGCAGCTTCATCTCTTCCGCCTCGCCTCTGAGGTATCGCAGAGCGCCGTCAAAGAGGGTATATAAACCTTCACCCCCGGCGTCCACTACCCCGGCTTCCTTTAGTACCGACAATAGGTTAGGGGTGTTGGCTACTGAGTCACGGGAAGCATCAACCGTAGCCTCCAGAACTGCTATCACGTCACTACTGCCATCAGAAGCCAGTTGCTGAGCCGCCGCTGCCGCCTCTCTCATAACCGTCAGCATAGTGCCTTCCACCGGATTGCTTAGTCCTTTGTATGCCATCTCTGACCCGCGGACCAGGGCAGCTGCTATGTCCTGGCTGTTGGCAGTCTCTTTATCCTGTAGAGTCTCGGCTATGCCGCGCCAGATTTGTGACAGGATTACGCCGCTGTTGCCTCTCGCTCCCATGAGGGCTCCCTTTGCCATGGCTTGAGCAATGGCTGAAATATCATGGTCGGCAGCCCGGAAGGCTTCTTCCAAGCTGGAGCGCATGGTAAGCAGCATATTCGTGCCACAGTCGCCATCCGGTACCGGGAAAACATTCAGAGCATCAATATCAGCAGCGCTCTTCTCCAACCAATTCGTGGCAATCTCAAACATATCCCGTAAATTTTGCCCGCTGATGATGGTCGTTCGTTCCATCTTGCCTCCGCCTCCTTGCTAACGCTATCCCCCCGCCCACACTGGCGGCGGTTTTCTTGGTGCAGAAAGGCTGCGGTAGTTTTAGCCCATTCGCTGGTGCTGAAATAATACGCTGCGCCGATAAGCGGCGTCAATCCGTCCGTTGTTGATTCTATCTCACAAACCCTGCCGCACATTGTTGAGCAAGGCTACTTGGTACACCGAAACGGTTGCACATCTCGCTATTTCGTTTAATGCCTCTCTGTGAGCGTCCCTTAGGCACACCGTTCGGCTGAGTTAGCCTGCCAAGAATTGAAGGAATTTTTTCACCAGGTCGTTCACTCCGGAATTGATTCTGTTCGTGCCAAAGAGTTAAAATCTACTTGGCGAGAGCTTTCCACATCGTATTGGAGGGTCAAATGAAGCAGCATACTTTCATCGAAAAACTGGCAAAGTCCAAACCAGCTTCAGACATTTTTGTGGTTAATGGCACCTTGGGAAATGAGCAAGGCGTCACCAAGTTAATAGACCTCATGGGAAATCATGGCTCTCTCTTCTATAAATCTGTCGTGGCCGGTAAGAATAAAGGCTCACGTGGCTTGATTGCTCGCGATGATACGCTAATTATCAAGGTTAACAGCCAATGGGATGAGAGGGGAGGAACAAATACTGACCTGCTCAAGTCCTTGATTAAAGCCATAGTGGAACATCCTGATGGTTTCGTCGGCGAGATTATCGTTGCCGATAACGGACAGGCCCAGTTTGGTTCAGCTGGCCCAGGGGGAAGCTTCGATTATGTCCGGAACAACGCTGAAGATACGTCACAATCAGTTCAAAAGGTGGTGAATTCCTTTACTGGGCATAGAGTCTCAACATATCTTTGGGACAATATCACCACGATCAGGGTAAAAGAGTATTTTGAGGGGGATGTTAATGACGGGTATTTAATCAGTGCCACAGTCAGCCCGGGGGCTGCGGCCATGATATCCTACCCTAAATTCAAGACAAAATTTGGTACTCAAATCAGCGTCAAACTGGGAATCTGGAATCCCAAAACACAGACGTATGACAGCGAGCATCTGAAGTTGGTTAATGTTCCAGTGCTAAAATCACACGCTAACTATGGGAGCCTCTTGCAAAAAGCGATGTAAAGGTGGATTTTTGAGCGTAGACTGACATGACGGTCTCCTTCAAATGGAATAGAATAAGTGCAAAAAGGAGATCGGTGATGGCATTAGCGAAGGCATTGTCA
>VGNW01000306.1 GCA_016865955.1 Chloroflexota bacterium
TTGAAGCCAGGGCATCCCGAAGTTGCGGAACGGGCTGAGGTTTTCATCGGCGGTCTTGAGATAGCCAATGCCTACAGCGAACTGAGAGACGCGGTGGAGCAGGAACAGCGTTTCAGGCATGAGATAGAGATTATCAAAAAGGAAGGTAAAGGGAAGTCCGAGTTGCCTCGGAAGTTTCTGGATGCTTTACCTGCGCTTCCCGAATGCGGCGGCAATGCGCTGGGCGTTGACCGTTTAGTCATGTTGTTCTGCGATACTGTGTCCGTTGACGAGGTAATTGCCTTCCCCTGGGAAGAGGCTTGAACCTTTTCCTATCTGCCGTTCAACTCGAGCACAATTCGCAGTTGTTTATCGATTCCATTCATATCTTCGGGAGATATTGCACCCAGCTTTGTAGAAATCATGCTCTGCTTTATAGTTCTGATAATCCCTGTAGCCACTGAAGGGAAAAGCAATCCCGATTCCTGCCACTTGTTTATGGAATAATCACCTATCAGAATTCGGTCTGTTCTACTAGTGATAGCGCTGATTATGACCTCTTGCCTCTTCTGGTTATAGCTTTCGGAGCTTATTACTACAGCGGGACGTCGCTTGGCACCGGCTTCGTCGGAGAAAATGAAGCTGACGAGAATTACGTCACCTCGTTTATACCTTGTCATAGATTGCGTCTTTCTTATTGTCCCAGAGTTCAGCGAGCACAGGGTCAGTAAATGCAGATAGGGTCGTTGCAGCATTCGTGCTCTGAGAGCCGATTCTTGCCTGTGGCACCCTGTCCAGATCCTCTCGGTTAAAACGGCGGTGGCGCTTCTGTCCTATGAGATAGGCAGGCAATCTACCGTCATGAATCAGCTTATAGACGGTCCGCCGGGAAACACACAGATATTCCGCAGCTTCTTCCACAGTGAACCATTCTTTCGCAACCGCCATAACCGTCCTCCGGGCAAATATCTGTGCTCATACTAGCACATAGTGGCAAATAAATGCAAATATTACCTTTGTGCCGTCATCGTGTTGAAATCTTATCGTTTGCTGTGCATAATTAGTCAATCCGGTATTCGGGCAGCCCGGGTGAGGAGGTAGCAGATGAAAGCCGCTGTGTTAGAGGGCAAGAGAAGGTTCGTGATTCAGGATGTGCCGGAGCCCGTCCCGGAGAAAGACGAAGTGCTGATAAAAGTGCAGTATTGCGGGATATGCGGCTCCGATTTGCACGTTTTCAAAGAGGGCGCTGCCGTCGGGTTCGGACATGAATACTCAGGCGATGTTGTCAAGCTGGGGTCGGCGGTAAAGGGTTGGAAGATAGGGGAGCGAGTGGCGATAGAACCAAGCGTCGCATGTGGCGAGTGTTTCTGGTGTAAACGCGGCGACCTCGGATTATGCGAGCAGTACTATATCGAGCTGGTGCAATACAAGGGCGCCTTCGCTACCTATGCTAAAGCCAGGCATTATATCCTGCACAGGTTGCCCAAAGAGATGAGCTATGAGGAAGGAGCTATAATCGAGCCTACGACGTGCGCTGTGCATGCCATCAAAGTGGCAGGGATACAGAAAGGCGATGTCATAGCGGTGCTCGGACTGGGCCCCATCGGACAGCTTGTGGCGCGGGTGGCAAGAGCCTCGGGCGCCGGGGCTGTGTATGCCTCGGAGATCAGCCCGCAAAGGCTCGACATGGCTAGGGGAGCGGTGGACGAGGTGATAGACGCAAAGACGACTAACCCTGTTGAAAGGATTCTCGAGCTGACGAAGGGAAGAGGCCCCGACGTTGTGTTCGAATGTGCGGGGGCTGTAGCCACTACTCAGCAGTCTGTCGCGCTGGTAAGGAAAGGCGGGACTATAGTTATCGTGGCGATATGCTTCGAGACAGTCGAACTGCCGGTGAGCAATATCAACCTCAGAGGGCTTACGATAAAGGGGTCGATGTGCTTTTCGCCGGGTGAATACGCCGCTGCGCTCAAACTCATAAAGAACAGGGCGATAGATGTGTCTCCGCTGCTGACCGTCAAAATGCCTCTGGACAAAATTAATGAGGCATTCGAGATGGCTGCGAGGGGTGAGGGCGGCAAGATATTGATAAAGCCCTGAGCCCGCTAAGATTACTGCCGACAAAGCTCTTTGAGCTTGGCTCTAGCTTCCACTCCTCTATAGTCGGCAAAGCTCATGACATTGGGGTCTACCCTCACATCGAGCACCGCGGGCAGCCCCGAGTTGAAAGCCCTCTTCAAGGCGGGTTTTATCTGCCTGGGCTCAGTCACCAGCTCTCCGTAGGCTCCCAGGCTCTCAGCGTATTTATCGTACCTCACGTCCTCGTT
>VGNW01000307.1 GCA_016865955.1 Chloroflexota bacterium
CATCAGAGTAGGTACCCTTGTTCGCAAATAAGACAAGTTGGAAGAAGAACAACTCGCGAAGCTGCTCTTGTCTGGGAGCGAGACGGAGGTAGGAGATAATGGAAGGTAAAATAAAAATATTGACTATTACGGAGGCCCACAATGAGTGAAATAATTAGTGAAATTCTCACGGACGTGCAGAAGAAAATTGCGCCTAGCGACAAAACGCTTGAAACAGTACGCGGTCGTAGGGATGAGGTAAGGGCAATAGCTGGTCGTTATCCAGGAGCGCTACGAACGTACATGGCTGGTTCCATCGCCCATCGCACTGCCAACGACGATACCGATGCTGACTGTGGCGTAGTGCTTGACCGCCGCACGTATCCAGAACTCGGCCCAGATGGGAAAGGTGGTTCACCTAGCCAGATTGTCGAGGATGTTAGATCATTTATTCGCGAAGAATTGAAGAAAGATCATCTAGATGTCACCTTTCGTTTGACCAAGCGAGCTATCAAAATCACATTCAACGAGCCTTTAGAAGATGGAACTGACCCAAGTGTTGATTTGATCGTAGCTCTAACAAGAGCCGAGCGAGCTTTGTGGATCCCTAACCTTGAAGGCAAACAGTGGGATGCATCAGACCCTGAGTATCACACGCAGCTGTTGATAGCCGAGCCCGCAGAACTGCGACGTTTAAGAGCTAAGGCAATAAGGCTAGCTAAGGCTTGGAATAAGCAATATGCCCAACCTGGACTGTGCAGCTTCAATATATCAGTTCTAGCGCTTGAAGCAGTCAAAGAAGGCATGAGCGTTGCCGAAGGGCTATCTGCTTTCTTTAAGCATGCAGCGAGTGACCTTGCCAAACGCAGAACCCCTGATCCAGCCGGAGTCTCGCCCCCGATAAAGACGCTCATAGATCGTGAAGTGATTGTCGGCCGTTTGAGCAAGGCCGCAGAGAGCTTCGACGTCGCGCTTAATTCAGATAACGAAAGCGACACCCGCGACGCCATCGCCGGTGTCTATTGGGTTTACGTAGAACCTTCCCCTGACAGTTCATCTAAGGCAGCATTTGCCAAAGCGCTTAGAGAAGGCAATTCGGCCGCTAGAATCGTCCCTGGTGGTCTCTCAATCGTCAGCTCAGTAGGCATCCCCCCAAAGACAACCCGGGCATATGGAGGTGCTAATCGCGAGGTACGGTAAGCGAACGGGCGGACCGTGGTATGGTGAGGACTTTCCACGCCTCACGTTTGAACGAGGAGCTAATCACTATTTTCCTGGCCTATCAAGTGTGACTATTACATCTGGTAATGGTGCTGGCAGGAGATATCGAGTAACAATTAGTGTTCCTCACTATGAAAGCCGCCGCGTTCAAATACTTTTTCTGAAGGACTCCCCTAAGGTCCCACGGGTCACCGTAGACGGACCCGTGGAATCAAAACACCGCTTTTCTTCTGGGGAGTTATGCATGTGGTACTTGGACGATTCTGCCGAGAATCGGTGGGTTTTCGAAGATGGGCTTGTGGCCCTTCTTGGGCATGTTGCGATTCACCTTTTTCGTGAGGCTTGGTGGAGAGAAACTGGAGAATGGCCCGGTCCTGAAGTAAGCCATTCAAAAATTGAGTCCGTACCTGTGGAGTAAAGAGGAGTTCATTGATGAGTGAAACAGGGTTCTATTCAGCAGTAACAGCAGCCGCTATCGGAGGAGCCATATCGTTGCTAGCATTGGCCATTAATGCCCTTATTAATGGTCGGCGTGATCGTATTGCCCGCCAACGTCAAGAGTTCTCAAAAGCTTTTTCGGCGTGCGTAGCATATGAGGAATTTCCTTATATCGTTAGGCGACGACGGAATGACGTACCTCAGAGTGAACGAATCCGTATATCCTCCGATCTTAGTATGATTCAGCGAGAACTCGCATATTATTCTGCATGGCTAGCCACTGAGTCAAGAGATGTATCAAAAGCCTATGAAACTCTAGTTGCCAAGCTTCGCGAGATTGCAGGGATTAAGATTCGTGAAGCCTGGCTAACTCCACCGATTGACTCTGATAGCGATATGAATATGCCTGACCTGGGCCTTAGTGCGCTTGAACCATTAAAGGAAGCCTATCTGCTAGAGGTCAACCACCATTTGTCGGCGATACCTAGACCCGTTCGCCGTCTATTTAAATCACGTGGTTAATTTCCAGATACTAATAATATTATGTGTTGCGGATCTTCGATTTTTTCGAATCTCATTGATCACGTAAATTGGATTGGAGGTAAGAGTCATGGCCTTGAAT
>VGNW01000308.1 GCA_016865955.1 Chloroflexota bacterium
GATGCCGTTGTCGCTTATTATAGCTTTCGTCTTATCCTTGTTGAACTCCACAGTGATTTTTACCCTGGAAGCCCGGGCATGCCGTTTGACGTTGTTGATTGCTTCCTGAAGAATACGAAAAAGCAGCAATTCGGCCTCAGGCGAGAGGCGTCGCCGGTTGCCCAGTACCGCTAAATCCGTCTCTATCCCGCAGTGTTCTTTCAAGTCATCGATGAGCCACTCTAATGCAGGCAACAACCCAAGGTCGTCCAGTATAGGAGGTCTCAGGTCATGGGTGAAATGTCGTACCTCTTGCAGGGCTTCTTTTGCTTGCTGGCGCAACCTGTCTAACGTTTGCCTGTCTTCAGCAGGAAGCAGGCTCTTATTGCGAGCGAAGTCCTCCAATTGGTGCGAGAGCGCTATGAGCCTTTGAGCGGTATCGTCATGGAGCTCTCTGGCAATGCGCTTTCTTTCCTCCTCTTGAGCTTTGATGACCTGCAGGGCATAGAATTTAAGGTTCTCTTGAGCACGGAACTCTTCGGTAACATCCCTTGCAATATTCTGGAATCCGACAGGTTGACTGACGCTGGATAACAGATTGGTAGTAAGTCTTATTATTACCTCAGCGCCGTTTCCCTTAATCAGCCTCAGTTCGTACGGATTATCTATAGCTTCCCCCTGCAGCAGCCTTTTTTGCATCTCCCGGAAAACGGTCAGAGCTTCGCTGGATAAGAATTCACTCGAATTCATTCCCGCAAGGACTTCTCTATTGAATCTCAGGAGCCTGGCTGTTGCTTCGTTGGCTGTCAGAATATTACCTTCCAAATCTTGAACCCAGATGGCATCGCTGGAGTTTTCGAAAATGGCTTGATACTGTTTTTCTATACGTGCTAACTGTTTTTCCAGCGTTAGCTGTTCTATAGCTTTCTTCACCACGGTGGGAAAAAGGTCAAGAAAGGAAGCGTCTTTAACCAGATAGTCTCGCGCTCCCAGCTTCATCATCTCAACTGCGACCCTTTCATCGCCGTGCCCTGTGATGACTATAAAAGGAACGCCTAATTCTTGTCTGGCGAGGGTTTCAATGACCTGTTTGCCTGTCATGTCCGGCAGGCGATAGTCCAGGAGCAGAAGCTCTGGAGGTTTACAGGATACCCGGGCAATCGCTTCAGCACCATTGTGAGCAATATCCGTGTGGAGGCCACCGATGCGCTGCAGATTTCTCTGGATAAGGCGAAGTAAAGCCCCGTCGTCCTCTACAATAAGCACAGTGTTATATTGGGCGATCATGAATGTTGCATTCCAGGTGTATTCGAAATCCGTTCGACATCGTTCAGGTCGCCGTCAATTCTGGGGACTTCAACCACCAGGAGAAAGAGCCCGAGCTGCCTTATGACCCTGGTGAACTTATCGTAATCCACGGGTTTGGTAATGTAGTTGCTGCAGCCCAGGCTGTGACAGTTTTCGACCTCTTTGGGGTCGTCTGTTGTGGTAATCATTATGACGGGGAGCTTGCAAAGGTGTTTATCCTGCTTGACCTGACGAAGTACTTCAACACCGTCTACGCGAGGCATGCGTATGTCAAGCAGCAGAAGATAACGGTTGCCCGAAACAAGATGCGGCCCCTTTCCTTTTTTAAATAGAAAAGACAGGGTTGCCAGCCCGTCTTTGAAATGCATCATGGGGTTGGCAATGCCCGCTCGTCTCAGGTTTTTTGTGATAAGCGCGGCATGTCCCTCGTCATCTTCGGCAATGAGTATTACCACTTCATTCTTTGTCATTCCTGCGCCTCTTTACAAGGCAGAGACACGAAGAACCTGCTGCCCTTGCCGGGTTCGGATTCCACCCATACTTTGCCGCCGTGTCTGTCCAGTATCTTGCGCACGATGGTTAGCCCCAGCCCCTCGCCGGGGCAGCTCCCGGGGTCGAGACGACGGAATATCTCGAAGATGACCTGTTTATCCTTCTCATCTATCCCGATTCCGTTGTCCTCTATACAGTAGACCGCCTGTTCCTTATCTGCTTTGCCCCGAATCTTGATTTTGCCTCTGCGTTTGGGGTTGAGAAACTTCAGAGCGTTGTCCAGCAGATTAGAGAACACCTGGTTAATCTGAACCTCGTCTCCGTAACAGGGAGGCAAATCTTCCACTTCAACCTTTGCCTTTGCTTCCTTTATCTGAAACTCCACGGATGCCACGACATCAGCCATGAGCCTGTTCATATCCAGTTGCCTGATATTGAGCGCCGCGCGTCCCAGGCGTGACAGCCTCAACAGTC
>VGNW01000309.1 GCA_016865955.1 Chloroflexota bacterium
TTATCTTCGGCAACGGCGGCAGCGCTGCCATTGCCTCACATTTTGCCTGCGATTTGAACAAGGGAGCGATATGCCTGGGTCAGCCCAGATTCAGAGCGATCTCTTTAACCGACAGCCAGCCTCTTCTCTCAGCATGGGCCGATGACACCTCTTTCGAGGATATTTTTGCGCAGCAACTGGACAATCATGTTGAATCGGGCGATGTGGTCATCGGGATTAGCAATAGCGGCAACTCTATGAATGTGGTCAACGCATTGAAGCTGGCTAACCTGAGAGGTGCCACTACTATAGCTCTTACCGGCTTTGGCGGCGGCAAGGTGAAGTATATCGCTCATGTTTGCGTGGTTGTGAACACCAACTCGATTGAGCATGTGGAAGATGTTCACCTGCTGCTGGAGCATGCTGTCACGACCTGCCTGAGAATAACGGGTGCGCGGCCTGCTCATGTCAGCAGAGTAATAAGTTCAGTCCCGGTAACGGAAAACGCCAAATCAGATGTTCTAAACAGCCCAGTCTGAACCCTGGGGTGGGTTTCAACACCGTCCCTACTTGTGCTGCTATCTAAGGCAACCCCATGAGCTTCGCCGTGAAGCGGTTCACCGGATTGGCGAGGGTTATGCCGCCGTCCACAAGTATGGTCTGTCCTGTGATGTAGCTCGCTTTGGGCGAAGCCAGAAATACTGCCAGCTCGGCGACGTCCGCAGGCTCGCCCCATCTCACCAGCGGTATCTCCTTCTCGAAGCCGGGCGCAACCTCGATGAGCATCTGTCCCATCGGTGTCCTGATAACCCCCGGCGCTATGGAGTTCACCGTTATCCCTTTCGGTCCCAGCTCAAGGGATAGCGATGTGGTGAAGGCAATCACTGCTCCTTTGGCGGCGGCGTAGTGGGTGCTGAAGACCTGTCCCTGAAATCCGTCCATCGACGAGATGTTGATAATACTGTCGCCTCTTTGCATGTAGGGTATCACCGCTCTGCAGAAGAAGAACATGCCGTCGCAGTGCACTGCGAACATGTTGCGCCATTGCTCTGTGGTCAGGTCTGCGATGAAGCTGCCTTCGGCAGTGCCCGCGTTGTTGACCAGAATATTGATGTTGCCCAGCCTCTCCTGCGTTACTTGTACTGCTTTTTTGACCTCTTTCTCCTTGCTCACATCGCATTTTATAGCGATTGCCTTCCCTTTGCGCTTATTTATCTCCCGCGTTACCTTTTTGGCGCCATCCAGGTTAATATCCACGACAGCCACCTTTGCTCCCTCTTCGGCGAATCGGAGCGCTATCGCCTGTCCCATTCCCTGAGCAGCGCCTGTTACCAGAGCAACCTTGCCCGCCAGCTCACCTTTCATGCCTTCACCTGCCTTCCGAGTAATTTGTGCGTGATTACAAAATGCTAGTCTGTGCCAGCTTAGATGTCAAGCTCGGGGCGGGTCTATGTATAACTTCACTGTCTTGCCTCTTTCTGCTATAATGTGGAACGTGATTTGAGTACGCGTAGGGTGGGTGAAGTGAAATGTAACCCACCATTATCGCTGTTTGAACTAAACTGGCGGAACGGCAGAAGAATATGAGAATATGCCTCTTGACCTATAGAGGCAATATGTATTGCGGCGGCCAGGGGTATTATACCTACTACCTGGCAAAGGCGCTGCATCAACTCGGGCATGAAGTCATCGTGATGGCTGGCCCCCCCTACCCCCTGGTGCCGGAGGGCGTCAAGCTGTACGAGTTGGAAGGGCTTAATCTCTATGAGACTCAAGCCCTGTCCTCCCTGAAAAATCCCTTCCGCATCTTCGACCCCATCAACTTCTATGAGGTCGTGGCAACGCATATAGGGATGTTCCCTGAGATCTTCACCTTCAGCATGAGAGCCTACTTCAAATTGAAGGAGATAATGCGTACCGATAGAATCGATGTTGTCCACGATAACCAGACCCTCGGCTACGGTTTGCTCCTGATGAGGACTCTCGGGGTGCCGGTCGTTGCTACTATCCATCATCCCATACCTATCGACATGAGGGCGGATTTGGCGCAGGCGCGGAGGTTCTCCAGCAAGTTCCGCCGCATAATCTTCTACTCCTTCATCATTATGCAGCACATCGTGAGCCAGAGGATGGACCGCGTTGTGACGGTCTCCGATATCTCTGCCGAGGATGCCATAAGGATATTCCGCGTGCCCAAATCGAAGGTCAGGGTGGTGCATAACGGCATAGATATAGACGTGTTCAAGAAGATCGACG
>VGNW01000310.1 GCA_016865955.1 Chloroflexota bacterium
TTTATACAGCCAGCCATCCGCCATCTACATAGATGGTCTGACCGGTGATGAAATTCGACTCATCCGAAGCCAGGAAGACAGCAGTCCCGACTATCTCCTCGGGTTCAGCGAATCTCTTCAGCAGATTCTTGTTCTTCAGGTCGTCGTATATCGCTTGATTTCCTCTCAAACCGGCAGTGAATTCAGTCTCGACATAGGAGGGCCCGATAGCATTAACCAGTATGTTGTACCGCGCCCATTCGGTAGCAAGAACCTGAGTCAGCGATATGATACCTGCCTTGCTGGCACAATAGGCTATCAATCTAGGAAGGGCTACCTTTCCGCCGATAGAAGTGATATTGATAACCTTGCCGCCATTTTGTTTAATCATTACCCTGCCCACAGCCTGGGAACATAGAAAAGTGCCTGTGAGGTTGGTGGCGATAATCTGGTCCCAGGCATCCTTGCCGGTATCCTCAGCACGCTTCCATATCGGGCTGATACCGGCGTTGTTGACCAGAATGTCTATCCTGCCGAACCGTCTCACCACGTCATCCACTACCTGATTTATGCTTTCTACGCTGGTTACGTCCAGCTTCATCGCTACTGCTTTTTGACCCTGCTTTGTAAGCTCATCAGCCAGACCCTTCGCCAGGTCTTCCGAACGACCGCACACGATAACAGTAGCGCCCTCCTTAGCGTAACCCGCGGCAATAGCCCTTCCGATTCCTTTAGTCGAACCCGTGACAATAGCAACCTTGCCTTGCAATCTCATCGCGAAGCCTCCTGAAAAGACTGGGGATACGAACATGAGGGGAACCGGACTCTGCAAACAATGATTGAGGAAATTCGAGAAATTCCGAAGTCATGCTACAGCGTTCTGCCTATTGATACCTTTGGTGGAGCTGGGGGGGTTCGAACCCCCTACCTCTTGAATGCCATTCAAGCGCTCTCCCAAATGAGCTACAGCCCCACACGCGTTATATGTTACTATAAAAAGCCGTGACAGGCAACGCTTGTTCCAGCCACAGAGATATGCCTCCTCAGACGAACGCGGGTTGCGCCACTCGGCTAGATAAAGTAGAATAATATGACGTTTGTCCGGGAGGGGTCATGGAAAAGTACCGCAGCGAACAGATTCGAAATGTAGTATTGCTCTCGCATTCAAATGCGGGTAAATCCTCGATTTGCGAGAACATGCTGTTTCAGTCTAAAGCCATCGGCAGACTGGGCAGAGTGGAGGATGGCACTACCACCTCCGACTACGAGCCCGAGGAGACCAAGCGTAAAATCAGCATCAACCTTTCCCTGCTGCCCTTTGAGTGGAACAAGACCAAGGTCAACCTTATAGATACCCCAGGCTATGCCGATTTCGTGGGAGATATCAAAGCGGCGATACGTGCCGCCGACAGCGCCATTATCGTTGTCTCCGCTGCTTCCGGGGTCGAGGTGGGCACCGAGCTGGTCTGGAAATACGCCGATGACGCATCGCTGCCTCGAATCCTGTTTATCAACAAGCTGGACCGCGAACACACCGACTGCTTTCAGGTTTTGAAGCAGATAACCGACAAATTCGGCAGAAAGTGCGTGCCCATTCAGTTGCCCATAGGCGCTGAGAGCAACTTCGAAGGAGTGGTCGACCTTATCTCACCCAAAAGCTCTAAAGCTCCGGCATCCTTAGCCGACAAGATAAAGACATACCATGAGAAGCTGGTGGAATCGGTAGCTGAGACCGATGACAACCTCATCACCAAGTACCTGGAAGGAACCGAGCTAACCGAGGACGAAATCCGCAAAACCCTGCGCACAGCGACCATCAATGGCAAGCTGGTGCCTGTTCTCGTGGGTTCCGCCTCGCAGAGCAAAGGCATCACGGAACTGATGAACGCTATTTGCGGCTACCTGCCCTCGCCTAAAGACAGAGGCAAGGTTAAAGCCCGTAACAATCAAACACAGCAGGCGGAAGAAATCGAACCCGGCGAGTCGGCTCCGTTCTCCGCCCTGGTTTTCAAGACCACCGCTGACCCCTATGTGGGAAAGCTCACGTATCTGCGGGTTTACAGCGGCGCTATCAACAGCGATTCCAGTGTCTGGAACGCATCGAGGAATAAAGCTGAGAGAATCGGACAGCTCTATATGATTCGGGGAAAATCCCAGGAGGCGGTGCCTCAGATTACGGCAGGAGATATCGGCGCTGTGGCGAAACTGGCTGAGACCAATACCGGGGACACTCTGTCCAGCAA
>VGNW01000311.1 GCA_016865955.1 Chloroflexota bacterium
AGGGATGCGGCTTCTGTGTCGGTATCTGTCCGATTCAAGCGTTATCATTGTCAGCTGTTTTGACCAACAATTCCACAACACACGTAATAGGAGGTTTGAAATGATTCGTGAAACCAATGCCAAGGTCGTGCTTCAGAAGAGCCGACTCCCTGAATCCCCATACTGCTTAAATCCGTATGTGGGATGTACTCACAGGTGTAGCTACTGCTATGCACGCTTCATGCGGCGTTTTACAGGCCACTCTGAGCCATGGGGCAGTTTTGTTGATGTCAAAGTCAATGCACCGGATGTACTCTCTCGTCAACTTGCGCGAACCCAGATCAGCGGTCCAGTTCTGATTGGGTCTGTTTGCGATGCATATCAGCCAGTTGAAAAACGCTATGGCCTCACGAGAGTGTGCATTAAGCAGTTGGTAGCAAATGATATTCCATTCTCAGTGTTGACCAAATCCAGGCTAGTCCTTCGTGATCTCGACATCATTAGGATGGCGGGAAAGAACGCTTCTGTTGGAATCAGCATCGCAATGCTCGATGATTCCATCCGTCGCAACTTCGAGCCGGGCGCATCAGCAATTCAAGACCGTTTGAATACGTTGGAGGAGCTTCACAAGAACGGTGTTCAAACATATGTGTTCATTGGGCCGATTTTACCGAAGATCACGAATATCCAGGCTATCATCGACGCAACGGGGTCTTTCGTTGATGAGGTCTGGGGCGAGGCTCTCAACATGCGTTGCGGTAACCGCGCGGACCTAGTCGAAGCCTACACGTCAAGCGGTCTATCTTGTGAATGGCAACAACTTGCCAAGTCAGAGCAATTTTGGAAAGAAATGGCGACAACCTTGACTCAAGCATGTCAGTCGGCCAATCTTCGACAAGTCGGTTTCTATAGGCACTAAGCTATCGAAAAGGAGTTTCGTATGGGAAATTCTCAATTCATCAACGGCTCGACTGATCGGCAAAGCGTAGAGAACGCTACCCACTATCTGATCCTTAGTCTCTTGTCCGGTTTGCTGGAGACCGGCGCGCTTGCTGTTGGAGTGAAACAAAGTGGAATCGTGACAGGACTTGAACTTGTTCTCGCATATCAAGTCGGCTGTCTGTTCAGAAAGCCGATGTGCATTTCCCTCCGATCTGCGGCTTATGCTCTGGTGATCGCAGTTATTTGCACATTGCTAATGCTTTTATCTGGAAGTGGAAGCGTATGGGTGCTAGTGTCTTTGACCGTATTAATGAGTGCGGGCCTCCAGAGCGCAAGAGAGTGGGTATTTCCTAAGCAACACCCAGTTCCGCTCAGCACCAAGCGACTAGTGCGTGTTGTGGGCTTTGTCAGTGGGATTATCGCCGGAGTAGCGATTGGAGTTTATCTACTAATTGCTATATCTATTATAGCTTGTTTAGTAGTAATGGGAATGACTATTCGACATGGCAGGAAAGGTCCCTGGATGCGAGTGTCCAATCAATTCAAGTCCGATGGTTTCGGATGGATAATGTTACTCCATCAAACACACTACTTCGCTTATGCCTATGTTCTATTGGCCATCCTAATGGTACCTATTAGGTATGGTACTGGCGAAATCTCGCTGTGGGTAGCGGTAATGGCGTCACTATGGTTTGGGTTAGGGTGGTTTACCTATATAACAGGACAATGGTTTCTCGAGGGGAAATTTAAATTGGCTGCATACCAAGCAGCTATTGTTGGGCATGCATGGGCTGCTATATTCCTTGCCATAATGGCATTGTCTTTTGACAACCCCTTTATTTTGGCTTCGGCTTGGGTTCTTGGAGGGTTTGGAGGAGGAAGCGTTTATGCCATCAAAGATCTGGCGAAGGAGAACTCATGCACAGCCGACATGGAATTATGGGAACATTGGGGACATGTGATTGGACCTTCAATCGCGTTGCTCTCAGTAATGATTTTCCCATCGAGAATGGCAATACCTTTTCTACTGGCATTTGCCGCAGTTCTCGGAACACTATTCCTACTGATTATACGCAAACAATCCACTCTTCGAATGATTTGAGATTAACACTGCAGGCGAGGAATTATTTCACGAAGTAGAGGCAGCGAAGATCAACCTCCTCAGGAAGAAAAAACGGTCTGGCGCTATTATGAGGAGTTCATTGGTGCCATATTTCAAGCATGGCACATCGTGGAGAAATCCGCGAATGTAGCTGGGTGGCCTCTTATCTCTTGAAATATATT
>VGNW01000312.1 GCA_016865955.1 Chloroflexota bacterium
CCGGATAGAACGATAAGCAACGGATTTACCCTGGAATCTATCATTCCTGCTTCAAATCCAATCCCTTGCCTGCGGATAGCCTGTTAGCTATGGTCTCGGGATTCAGCGCAGCAAGCACAATGTATCCGTTATCCATGATTATTACCGCTTTGGTCTTCCTGCCGCTGGTCAGGTCCACCAGTAGGCTCTTGTTTCTTCCTGCCTGTATCATGCGCCTTATCGGCGCCGAGGAAGGAGATACTATAGCGAGAACCTTATTCATCGCCAGTATATTACCAAAGCCCACATGAACCAGCTCAGTGCTCATCTGATCCCCCATACCGGAGTCCACTATTTCTTACTCAAGAACTCCAGGTCCTGCCAGAATTTGGGATATGATATATTCACCACCTCGGCATTGTCAATCAGTGTTTCCCCTTCGGCAATCAGAGCAGCTACGCCGAGCATCATCGCCACACGATGGTCTCCGTGGCTGTCGCAAATACCCCCGCGCAGTTTCTTAACACCCCGGATAACCATACCGTCGGGAAGCTCATCGACATCGGCACCCAGCCCGGATAGCTCCTTTACCGTAGCGCTGATTCTGTCCGTCTCTTTGACTCTAAGCTCTCGGGCGTCTCTTATTATGGTCTCTCCTTCGGCCACAGACGCAGCCAGCGCAATAATCGGTATCTCATCGATTACCAGAGGAACAAGCTCTCCGCTTATCTCTGTGCCATGCAAACGGCTCGACTGTACCGAAAGGTCAGCCAGGGGTTCCCCGCCAGCCATGCGCTTGTTCTCAATTCGCAGATTCGCTCCCATATACGCCAAAACGTCCATTATTCCGCTTCTGGTGGGATTCAATCCCGTATCTCGTATTCTGATATGCGCCCGAGGGTGCACGGCGCCAGCCACCAGCCAGAATGCAGCGGAACTCAGGTCGCCCGGCACATCCAGGTCAATAGCCTTCAAACGAGATGGAGAGATGCTTATATCGTTACCTGCCACCTTTATCCCGGCTCCCATAGCTTTAAGCATTCTCTCGGTGTGGTCGCGAGAGGGCGATGGTTCCGAGACAACCGTTTCCCCCTCAGCAAATAGCGCTGCCAGCAGCAGCGCCGATTTAAGCTGGGCGCTGGCTATGGGAAGCACATACTTGATTCCCTTAAGGTGTCCCCCCTTAATCACCAGCGGCGCTTTTGAATCTCCGCTTCGCCCCCAAATCTCAGCTCCCATCAGCCTCAAAGGCCGGATAACGCGATCCATAGGACGGGAACGCAATGATTGGTCGCCGGTGATAACGGACAAGAACGGCTGGGAGGCTAACAAGCCCGCCATCAGGCGCATGGTTGTAGCGCTGTTCTCGGCATTGAGTATATCCTCAGCCTCTCTAAGACCGCTTCCCCCCACACCTTCGATGAGGAGGGTCTCTCCTTCCGGAGGCTCGATTTTCACGCCCAGAGCACGCAAACACGATACCGTGGCGAAGCAGTCGGCAGACTGGGCAAAATTTCTGACTCTGGCTTTGCCTGCAGCGATGCCGTTCAAGATAGCGGCGCGGTGAGAGATGGATTTATCGCCCGGAGGGCTGACCTCTCCGTTCAGAGCACTAGGGGCTTTTAGCCGTTGCCTCATGCTCTTCCCCTCCTCAGCCACTTCTCTCTCGCCTCGTGCGCCTGTACAAGCGCCTTGAGCAACTCTGTGCCATCCTCCGCCACCAGACTGCGATACTTTAACAGCTCGTCGATATAGCGGTCCAGCCAGTAGATTATTTTCTCTTTGTTGGTAAGGCATATATCCCGGTTCATCTCGGCATTGCCCGAGGCAAGACGGGAGATATCGCGAAATCCTCCTGCAGCAAGTTTAGCCATCTCAGGCCAGGAGCGGCTTTTGGTAGTAGCCGTCACAAATGCAGCGGAGAGCAACATGGGTAAATGGCTGACTCCGGCAACCAGATTATCGTGCAACTCCGCATCCACAAAAAAGGGGGTGGCGCCTATCGACTCGACCATTGTTTTCAGAGTCTGCACGGCCTTCTTAGTAGCATTACCGGCTGGGGTAAGACAATAGACACAACCCTGGAACAAATCGGCGTAGGCTTCGCCGATGCCCGAGGTCTCCTTGCCCGCCATAGGATGTCCGCCTATGAAGCTCACATTGGCTGGCAAATACTCCTCAGCCCACTTCATGACCTCCGCCTTGGTGCTGCCT
>VGNW01000313.1 GCA_016865955.1 Chloroflexota bacterium
CTCCCGCCATGGCACGCAGGATGCGTATCCTCTCCGAGGTAGGCGGGTGTGTGCTGGTGAGGTCGGTTGCCGCTTTGCCCTTCTGGCGGAAGGGGTTGGAGATGTACATCGGCGCCGTAGCTTGATTTGCCGACTTCAGTTGGTATGTAGAGCCGGCGATTTTCTCCAGCGCCGAAGCTAACCCTTCGGGGTATCTGGTGTATAGTGCAGAGGACGCATCCGCCAGGTATTCACGTTTTCGGGAGATGGCGAAGTAGATTAGCTGGGCGAAAATCGGTGCCAGTATCATCAGGACGATTGCCACAGCCAGTATAATCAACTGCGCCTGCCCGCCACCTTTCGATGAGGTTCTCCTGCCCCCCCCGCTGTAGATGAGGGCTCGCGAGCCGTACCAGGACAGGATGACAATGGTGCCCAGAATTACGCTGCACATAGTCATCAAAAGTACGTCGCGGTTCTTTATGTGGGACACCTCGTGGCCGACCACGCCCTGCAGCTCATCGCGGTTGAGCTTCTCCAGAAGCCCTGTGGTGACGGCAACGGAGGCTTTTTGGGGGTCGCGTCCTGTGGCAAAGGCATTCAGCGCAGGGTCGTCTATTACATAGACTTTAGGCATTGCCTCCAGTCCGGAGGCAATCTTCATCTCCTCGACTGTATTGTACAGGCGAGGGTGGTCATCGGGACCTATGGGTATCGCGCGGGACATGGATAGCAGTATGCTATCGCCCTGAAAATAGGCGACCAGGTTCATTATCGCCCATATCACCAGAGCGATAACCAGGCCGGCAATGCCGTTGCCGAAGGCGTAACCTAGGCTAAAGCCTACCAGCAGCAGCAATATGCCCATCGCCGCTACCAGTATCACCGACCTGATTTGATTAGACCTGATTTGTTCCCACATGGCTAGGTTTTCGGCTGTTCGAAGCTAACCTTGGGTGCCGCTCTCTCTGCTTCCGCCTTGACCTCGAAAAACTCGCCCTGTTTGAAGCCGGTCATAGCTGCTACGAGGTTGGATGGGAACATCTGAGTCTTGTTGTTGTAACCAAGGACGGAATCGTTATAGAACTGCCGGGAGAAGCTTATCTTGTTCTCAGTCGAGGTCAGCTCTTCCTGAAGGGCAAGGAAGTTCTGGTTAGCCTTCAAGTCGGGGTAGCGCTCGACCACAGCAAGCAGCCTGGTCAGGGCGCTGCTGAGCTCGCCCTCAGCCTTAGCCTGAGCGCCTACACCCTGTCCTACCGCCTGCTGAGCCACGTTTCTGGCTTTGGTTACCGCTTCGAGCGTTTCGCGCTCGAACTTCATGTAGCCCTTGACGGTCTCTACGAGGTTCGGGATTAGGTCGTGTCTTCTCTTGAGCTGGACATCGATCTGAGCCCAAGCGTTCTTCACCTGGTTGCGCAGCCTCACCAATCCGTTGAAAGTGAAGATGAAGAAGATGAGGAGCAGCCCGATGATACCGAGAACGATCCAGAGTGCAATCATAAAACACCTCCATAACTTTCCCTTAATTTATATCCGTTTGCCCTGAGCCTGTCGAAGGGCCGTTCATGGTTCGACAAGCTCACCACGAACGTGAGAAATTCTATCACGCTTACTTAATGGCTATGAATGTTTTACCCAGGAAATTGATGATACGACCCTGGGAATCCGCTTTCTCCATCGACTTGCCCCCAAGCTGGGTCACCAGCCTTTCCACCTCCCCGTGGTCGAACCAGAGCCCATCTCCCTTGGGGCAGGCATCGATAAGTATCTTGCGCTCCTCGCCCACGGTTGTTTTCCTCATCTTCTTGCCGCAGATGGGACACTTCCGCTTTTTTTCGGATGTCTTGGCTTCGGGTGAGGTTAGGAAATAGGCTGGATACAGATTGGGGTCTTCCAGCTTCATGGTTTCAAGGAAAAGCCCCAGTTCTCCGGCATCGAACCAGACACCATTGCAGTTGACGCAGTGGTCAAGCTCGATTTTCTCGTGTTCGACCACAATCATAGGTTTTTTGCATGCGGGGCACTTCATCTCAACTGACTCCCAAAAGGCATTAGCGCAAGTTTAGTCAAAGAACGAGGTTGTGTCAAGAGTGAATGAGGTCGTTTAGCAATGGTCTGTTTCGGTTGTATTCTTCCCCACAGGGCTTTTTGACCGAGTTTTAGCCCTGTTTTAGGAGGGTCAGGCTGGTTCGGT
>VGNW01000314.1 GCA_016865955.1 Chloroflexota bacterium
TGTCTATCCCCAGATATTCGCCGTTGGGGTGGGTGAAGAACACGCTTACGGGCGCCAGTTTCCCGTGCCCGCAGCCGAAATCTACAATCTTTAATGACGGCTTATCCGGGGCAAAGCACTTTATCAGAGCGGCGAAAAAGCCCTGCTGATAGACCCAGTTGGTATAGCTTTCTCCCACGATGCCCCACATCTCGTCGGGGGCATTATCGACAAAATATTCCGCCTCGGGCCATGCCCTCGATTTCTCCAGCCTCTTGAAGATTCTGCTGCAAAAAACCCGGTAGTTAGACGCCAGCCTGTCAGAAAACATGTACCTGCTTCCTTTCCCAGAGGACAATAGTTATGCAGGAATGGTAGCTCACAGCTTCGGTCTTTGTCAAACAGGCGGTGTGGGTGATTAGCGCAAGGGCGGAGCACCTGCTCCGACCTGCCCGTATTATTGCAGTATTCTAACTTCGGATAATTAAGTGGCTATGGGCAGCTCTATGATAATGCTGGCTCCATGGCCGCCCTCGCTCAACGCATATATATTGCCGCCGTGACATTCGACAATGCTGCAGCAGATGCTCAGACCCAGTCCTAGCCCCAATCCGGCACTCTTAGTGGTGAAGAAAGGCTCAAAAATCCGCTTGAGGTTTTGCTGAGGAATGCCCGGCCCATCGTCCTGGAAGGTTATCTTGACTATACCGCCTGCCTGATGAGCTGTGACCCGGAGAGTGCCTTTCCCGTGCGCCTCCAGCATAGCTTGCTCGGCGTTAGTGATGATATTGGTGAAGAGCTGCTGCATCTGATAGGGGTCAGCCATAATCCGGGGGATGTCAGGCTGTAATTTTGTGACCAGTCCGATGTTGTTCGATATGAGGTTGGGGATGCGTAGCTCGATTGTTCTCTGCAGGACCTCCTGTATCGATACCGGTTGCTTCGCGGGCTTTTCTCTGCGCGCGTAGAAGAACAGGCTGGTGGAGACGAGGCTGACATTCTGTGCCTCATTGAATATTATCTGCAAACCATCGCGGGTGGTTTCGTCTATGCTTCCCCTGCCCAGCAGAATCTGAGCATAGACCAGGATTGTGGCGAGAGGGTTATTCAACTCATGGGCGACGCGCAACGCTGCTTCCGCAATCCTGTTTTCGTACAATATCCGGTAGTGTTCGTAGTCCGTTTCGCGGGCTTTCCCTACAGATACATCGATTCGGGCGTCGGCGGGAGGTTTTGCCATTGCGCTTTCGCTCTTTTCCCCGTGAATAACAAACAGGTCGACCGGGGTCTCCTCGGAGGCGATCGGCTCACATTCCCCGAACCCGGGATGCGGAGTCGATGTCAGTGCAGATTCGTTCTCTCTGACCTTGCTTTCAGTGTCCATGTCTGCCTCCATATAGCCCGCTGCCGGAGCTATTCAATCCACCCAATTAATATCGCTACAACAATCCTACCCAGACATTACAATACCTACCTCTTTGCCTACAATAGCTCTTCTTGGTCACCGTAGATGAGAAAATAGTCCTGTTGAAGCTGTAAAACGGAGGAATAGGGTAGGCGGATTCCCGCGGTGCCTATGGGGAACTGCGGGCTTTTTCGTATTCAGTGCCTTCCCTGTATTGGGCAAATGGTTAAGTTAAATGCAGTCAAAAAGATATGCGGCGGTGCTTTTTCGTACTATAGTTTGTCCAGGTACGATTCCACCAGCGCTAAAAGTCATATTTAGCTATGGTCTAATCTGTGTTGCATGTGATAGCATGGGATTCGCTGGAGCAGGCGAAGTTAAAATCAGCAGAGAGCGGGACGCGATAACATGCAGGTGCACATTTATTTGGACGATAGCGACAAAATCCAGTTGCTGCTGCAGGGACAGGCTCAAGGCGCAGCAACCTTCACGGACTTCGATACGTTCGTCAGGTTCATCGAGGGGTGCCGCAGGTTTATCAACAGGCATACCAATCAGTTGATTGACAGCCACCCGGAGATACCCAAGCTTTTCTTGGACGCCTTCAATAATCGCGATACATCTTAGCAAGTTGCTTCCTCTGGCCTTGACCGATGGAGCAGGGTTGCGCTGCAGCGCAACCCTGCTCCTTTTTGTGTATGAAATGATTCCAGTCCGTTTTAGAATCCAACTATTACCTATTGACAACAGGGATTTTTCCTGCTATGATATATCAAGATATATCTTGA
>VGNW01000315.1 GCA_016865955.1 Chloroflexota bacterium
GAGAGCAAATTATACCGCGCCACCATGCCCACTATGGAGTTGTTCTCCACGACGGGCAACTGATTGACGTCCTCCGTGGTAATCAGTTGCAGCACATCGGAGAGGTCATCCTGCGGCTGTACCCATTTGAGACGCTCAAAAGGGGTCATGGTCTCCTTCACAGTTTTCAAGGTGCGCAGGTCATGAGGCACAGCCTTCACATCGTTGAGGGTTACCAGACCCAGCAGTCGCCCGTCGTCCACTACGGGAAAGCAGCGGCGCCCTGAGTTTAAGAAATACTCATGTACCAGCCGTTCTACGGTTAATCCCGGGGGGACAACCGGACAGTCGCGCGTCATGACCTCACTGACGCGATGCCCGCGGAGCAAATCCTGAAATGCCACCTGCTGGTAGCTTCCTGCTGCTGCGTTTTCCAGGAACCAGCCGATAAGCACCAGCCAGAGACCGTTTAACCAGCTTCCCCAGAATATCCAGAAAATGCCCCCGAAGATGAAAAGATAACCTATCGCTCTGCCTATGGTCGAGGCAATTCGAGTGGCTCGGCGCAGGTTATTGGTGCGCCGCCAGATGATAGCCCGCAGCACCCGTCCCCCGTCCATGGGGAAGCCGGGGATTAGATTGAAACCGGCAAGAACAGCATTGATCCAGGCGAGCCAGAAAGCCAGCGCGGTCAACGGTTCGCTGGCATCCAATGTTGCGATGTGAATTCCCCAGAATATGCCTCCCAGAACCAAGCTGCTCAATGGTCCTGCGATAGCCATGCGAAGCTCTACATCGGGCTTTTCTGGCTCCCTGCCTATCTGGGATACCCCTCCGAAGATGAACAGGGTTATCGCCCTGATGGGTATGCCGGCGGCCTGCGCCACGAGGCTGTGCGATAGCTCATGGGTCAGGACGGAGAGAAAGAACAGAAGGCTGGTGGCGAGTCCGATGCCCCAGTAGGTGGCTGTGCCCCAATCCGGATAGCTGGCGGGGAAGTAGCCCTCTGCCAGCGCCCAGGTTATCAGGACGAAGATGAAAAACCAGGAATAGTGAAGCCTTATAGAGATGCCGAAGATGCTGCCTAACGGTATACCTGCTTTGAGCACTGATTACTCCTCTGACTTTTCGATTTGCAGATTCAGCGTTCTACTTCGCGGTCGGAGTAGATTGCTTCGTCTTTCAGCATCATTATCAGGCGTATCGTCCTCATAATATCTTTGTTCATAACATCAATGAAGGCGGAAGAAAGTCCCACCCCGCCGAGCATAGCCAGTAAGGTATTATTGATTGTGGGGCGCAATCGTCTCGGTGCCCCTGCGGACGCATTGTTTATCCAGCAGGTAGTCTTCACCGGTGGGTCAAAGGTCTCAGCCAGAGCAGGCAGAAGCTCCAGCAGGATTCTGGAGTAGCGCTGTCCCAGGTCGCTGGTGACATGAAGCACGCCGGGGTCTAAATAGATATTGCCGTTCGGTATGCCCGATTCGTTGGCGGCGCCTGTCAGAACCACTGCCGATTTCAGGATGTCGTCCAGATTGTTGGGGGCTGTGGGGTCGGCGATGAGCAGAACTGCCTCGGCACCGTAGCGCGCTGCTATAGGCAAAGTCTCCTCAAGTTTCTCTTTCGACAGCGATATGTAGTTCACAATGGGAGGACGATGACAGGCTCGCAACCCGGCTTTTAGAGTATCGGCATTTCTTGAGCTGAGACAGAGCTGGTGGTCGGTTACGTTTTGCACAGTCTCAACGGCGAATTTCATAATCTCAGGCTCGTCGTAGCGCTGCTGCAGGTTAATCTCGATAATGTCGGCGCCAGCTTTGACGCACTGCTCTGTCAGATTCTGTATGAAGTCCGTACGCTCTTTTCTGTGTTTCTCCGCTGCCTTTGAACTGATAGATTCTGCGGTCCGGGGTTTCAGCGCCTCGGCAACCTTCCTGTTTCTCGTAGTTAAATTATTAGCTATAGCAAGCATGTTAGGACCTCCTGTATTGCCAGCCTCATTGAAGATGATAAGCCCTGGGTATCAAGAAGTCATAAAATGAAGGGGAAAAAGGTTAAAAAGTTATCACATCTGAGGCATTGCAGAATTACAGGGGCAGGCATCACAGACTGTGTCTTAACTATGCAAGCATAGTTCCAGAAAATGCTGCTACAGGAGACAAGGCGCAAGAAAGTGGGCGGTTG
>VGNW01000316.1 GCA_016865955.1 Chloroflexota bacterium
GAATCTGCGACTCCTCCTTCCCTTTCTCCTTGTCAATGCTCCTGAAATACACCAGGCTCAGCTTGCCCTGTCCGCCGCTGAGTTCATCATGGATGGTCTGGGCGAGGCGGTTGAGCGCGGCTACCGTGTGCTCCCTCTGCACCGTGAGATAAGCCCCCGTCTGTACCAGCTCCTTGTCCCAGAAGGCAAGCTCGTCGGGGCTCGACCTGTTTTCCGCTATGGCGCGGAGAAGCTGATTCCGCTGCCAGAGGACGCGCTGATACCGCTGCAGGCTGCGCAGGTATTGGTGGTCGATCTGCGAGATAGTGATATCCAGATAGCGGCGCCGCAGCGCTGGCTCTCCTCCCACCAGGTCTATGTCATGGACGCTGAAGGTGACCACATTGAGTTGTCCGATGAGGTCTACGGCGCGGCGCACCACTCCGTTAATCTTGATGCGTTTCTGGGCGGGAGTAACATTTGGTGTCTGTCTGTGTCGTGGGGAAAAGACATCCGTCTCGGGAGAGCCGGAGGTCTTGCTGCTGATAGCAATTTCCAGATGGAGTTTGCCCTTTGCCTTCTGGACGTCGGCAACTACACGGCAGGCACTGAGCTCATCGCCCAGTGCCGACCAGTTGATAAGCTCCCTGTCCGATGTGGTGCGGGGCGACCTGCTGGTTGCCAGGACGTAGATTGCCTCAAGCAGGTTGCTCTTGCCCTGTGCGTTGTCCCCCTGAAGCACAGTTATATGGGGAGGCAAGTCAAGCTCCAGGCCGGCATAGTTGCGGAAATTGGTCAAGCTCAGATGATTGATAATCAAGCGTTTTCTCTTCAGTAAATTTGTCCTCCTAACTCTACCCCGAATAGGGAAAAGGTGCAATATCCTTGTTTCAGTTACGTTGACACTCAATAGGGATTGGATTAAGCTATGGCTAAACAATTAGGAAAGGGACTACTGCAACGGCGAACAACGAGCAGGCGCTCCGCGATAAGATACTGAAACTCAAGAAAGACCTCAACGCTGTGATTATGGCTCACAACTATCAGCGACCCGAGGTGCAGGACATCGCTGATTTCGTCGGCGATTCGCTGGAGCTGGCACGCAAAGCGACCCAGCTCGAAGTAAAGGTCATTGTACTTTGCGCAGTGCACTTTATGGCGGAGAACGCCGCCATCCTCAACCCATCTCGCACGGTGCTGCTTGCCGAAAGCTCCGCAGGCTGTCCTATGGCGGACATGATAGATGCCGACGAGCTGCGGGAGTGGAAGAAAAAATACCCCAAAGCCGCTGTGGTCTGCTATGTGAACACTACGGCGGAGGTCAAGGCGGAAAGCGATATCTGCTGCACCTCGGCTAATGCCGTCAAGGTAGTGGAGGATGTGCCCAATGACGAGATACTGTTTATCCCCGACCGTAACCTCGGTCACTTCGTTGCCACCAAGACCAAGAAAAAAATAATACTCTATCCGGGCTATTGCGTAACCCACGCTCGCCTCACCGCCAAACACGTCCTTGCTGCCAAAGAGGCTCATCCCGACGCTAAAGTGGTGGTGCATCCCGAATGCACCGCTGAGGTAATCGCTCTAGCCGATGCGGTGCTCAGCACCTCTCAGATGGCACGGTATATCAAAGAGAGCCCGGCGAAGAAATTCCTCATCGGCACCGAGGAGGGGATAATCCACCGCCTTAAGAAGGAAAATCCCGGGAAAACCTTCTATGTTGTATCCCGGGCTATGGTTTGTCCTAATATGAAGAAGACTACTCTGGAGAAGCTCGCCACGACTATGGAGACTAGGCGAAATGTTATTGTTGTCCCCGAGGACATAAGGTTGAGAGCCAAACGCGCTCTCGACCGCATGCTCGAAATAGCCTAGATGCATTAATCGGTTGGGGAGTGCAGAGGGGCAAAGCCCCTTTGCCAGGGGTTAGGGCCTGCCCTGAGCTTGCCGAATGGGGTGTCCCCCAAAATTCAAAGTCCCCCAAGATTGGGGGATAAAGGGGGTTGACGAATACTGTTTTGGCGTTGTCTTAAAGGTGTAAAACCATGAAAAACTATGACTATATAATCATTGGCAGCGGTATCGCAGGACTTTACGATGCCCTGCTGTTCAAAGACCACGGCAGCGTGCTTATTATCACCAAGGGCAGCATAGACGAGTGTAACACCAAACA
>VGNW01000317.1 GCA_016865955.1 Chloroflexota bacterium
CAGAGTATCCAGATTACCGCACACCGGGTAAAAAACTAAACGAACTCAAAGATTTTTAAAAAGAACTAAGTCATAGCAGCTGCTTTAATTAACCGCTCCACTTTACGCTTCGGGCGTCTGCTAGTCAGGTCGTAAGTATCCTGCAGGTTCATCCAGAACTGCGGCGTTGTTCCCAGCGCCTGGGCAAGCAACCAGGCTGTCTCCGGCGTAATGCCCCGCTTGCCCCTGATTATCTCATTTATCCTCTGCAAGGGCACTCCGATATGGCGGGCAAGCTCAACCTGCGTTATTCCCAATGGTATTAAAAAGTCCTCTTTTATTATTTCTCCAGGATGCGTCGCTATCCTTTTTTCCGGTAACATGTTTGTCCTCACTTAATGATAATCCGTCAAAGACACCAGATATGCGTTGTGGTCTTCCCAATGAAATATTATGCGCCATTGGTTGTTAACGCGAATACTAAAGTAACCCGCCAGTGGGCCTTTTAGTAGTTCTAGTCGATTTCCCGGCAGTGTTCGCAGGTCATTCAATTGATAAGCCGCATTCAGCATATCTAATTTACGCAGTGCCGCGCTTACGATGGTCGAAGGATATCGCCTAACATGATGAGTTTCTCGTCCGTGATAAAGGTCTGCGGTGGCACTATCTCCAAACGATAATATCATAAGCCTGCTGCTTGAGTTTATTCTATCTTATACATGCTTACCGCGCAAGTATGCAATTACTGAATTTCTACTCTGTTTTTTACTTTTCGCCTTAAACTGCCTGCATCTTACTCCCCATTCCCCGATTCCTGTTCCTGAAAATACCAACCCCCTCCCGGGGAAGCAGGAGGGGGTCAGAGGAGAGGGGTAAGCAATAGGGCTATCTCAGTAAAGGCTCCGCTTCCGCCAGCAAGCCCACCATTTCATCCGCCACTTTCTGCGCCTGCTCGCCGTATTCCTGTAGAAGAGTTTCCTTCATCCAGACATAGAACAGGTAGCGCAGGCAGCGCCGGTCTTCACGCTGGGAAAGCAGGAACTCCTGGTGCTCGCGGTTGATGCAGATAACATGCTCGGCGGGGTCGTACCAGGAGCGGTAGACCGATTTTTCCTGCGAGGGCGCGGCGATTTTGATGTTCGGGGCGCGGCTGGGGGCGCGGGCGATTGTCCGGACTGCGTGCTCTTCAACCCTGAGAGGTTCGGTAGCGGGCGCGACCCTATGTGTTCTCTCTTCTGCCTTCGCCTCGCCCATCGGCGCCATGCCCAGCTTCTCCAGCAAGCCCTTCTCCCTGTACCTCAGGAACCTATCGATAAGCCTGCCGGCGCGGCTGAGGAGGATATTGAACCGCCGCTCCTGCGATTCGGCGCTGACCTCTTCGATAAGCCGGCGGATTTTCGGCTCGACCTGGTGTAATGTCTGCAAGAAGGCGTGGAACACCTGGTCCTGCACGAGCGCGGTTTTGTCCGCCGTCCGTTTCAGCCTGTCATAGCGGATGTAGCCTTCAAGGCGCTGGTCGGTCCAGGGCAGCATCTTGAAAGCCTGCAGGTCCGTCAGGGCGCAGATGCGCGTGCCGCCGCGACCGTAGAGGCTGATACTGGCGTCCTGCATTTCCCACGGCAGGACATAAAGCTCCACGTACGCGGAACCGGCGCGTTCGACCGGCAGGTAGCTCGCCATTACCTTCATGCCGCGGAACCTCTGCGGGTGGATTTGCTCGAAGGTGTGGTCGTCGGATATGGACATCGAATACATATTGGAGCGGAGGTCGTTCGAAAATTGCTGGCTCAGGTACTCCTTGATGCGCTCCTTAGAAAGCTGGGGCGCGATTTCCGGCAGGATGCCATCCAGGAAGGCGACTGTGCCGCGGTCGGTGTGTTTATGCAGGGGGCAATCCTTCACGATTTCCGCGTGCCCGTTTTTCAGCCATTTCCGCTTCAATACAAGGCAGGTTGAAGGCGTGCCCTCCTCGGCGGTGGACGCGAGGTGCAGTTCTTCGGCAATCAGCGCGAACGCGAGCAAGCCGATGCCCTGTTCACCCCTGAGGGCTGAGTTCAGCTTCTCCGAGCTCCCGATCTGCTGGAGCACCTGCCGCATCTTGGCGGAGTTCATCCCCACGCCGTTGTCCTGGACGGCGATGCTCTTCAGCACGCGCATTGACGAGCCGTTGGTG
>VGNW01000318.1 GCA_016865955.1 Chloroflexota bacterium
CCACGACAAGACGATACCTCTCCTCCGATAACCTGAGTTGACTCTCCATCTCTTTTCGCTCGGTGATGTCCCTCAATATGCCTTCGTAAGCAACGACCTCGCCCTTTTCGTTCCTTATCGCATGAGACCTTATATCCAGATGCACAGGCTTGCCGTCATTGCGCACGAAAGACAACTCTCTTGCCCGCATGGAATGCCTTTCCACGACGGCTCTCTGGTAATCCTCAGCGAGCTGCGAATCGGAGAGCTTAGCAAGCTCGAGGCCAATCAATGGGTCAGCCATCAGATCCCCCGGAGTGAAACCTGTAATGCCGGTTACCGCGGGGCTTACATACTCCAGACCCTTATCGGGAGACCAGCGGAAGATTATGTCAGGCGCCTGATTCACCAGGCGGCGGAAGCGCTCCTCGCTCTCCCTGAGCGCCTCTTCCATGCGCTTGCGCTCTGTTACATCCCTCAGGTTGACTACTATGCCTTTCACAATCGGATTATCGAGAAGGTTGCTTCCCATAGCTTCAATAGAACGCCATGAACCGTCTTTGTGCTGAGCACGTACCTCGGTATGCAGAACGTCGCCTCGATCCGGCAGGAATTCGGCAAAGAGCTCAGCCACCCTCTTGATATCGTCGGGGTGAATGCGCTCGAACAAGTTGCCGTTCACTCTCTCTTCCGGCTTAAACCCCAGCAATCGCTCGTAGGACGGGCTTTCATAGCGGATAGTTCCGTCCTCATTCATAATCGTTACGGCATCCAACGAATTTTCCATAAGGGTACGGAAGTATTCCTCACTGTACCTCAGCAATTCCTCCGCCTTCTTGTGCTCCGTAATGTCGCGTATTACTGCAACCAGTGTCCCGGGATTACCCTGGTTATCTTTTATCACTGAGGCTGAAAAGCTTATCGGGATTTCAATTCCATCTTTGGTAACACCGACCATATCAATGGAATCGGTCTTCCCTTTCTCCAGAACCTTGAGGAGCTCTTCTCGGGCTTTTTTCTTATCCTTCGATTCCCTGTATGTAGGCAATTCCACAGCGGATGTTCCCACCAGCTCGCTGGCGCTGTAGCCCAGCATTTTTTCGAAGGCTCTGTTTACATAGGTCACCTTCCCATCCATACCCACCAGCATAACGCCATCGGACATTCCCTCGACAGTTGTTGTTGCCAGAAGCTCGCTCTGGCGCAGGTCATCCTCCAGCCGCCTGCGCTCGGTGACATCTCGCCAGTTGACAACTATGCCGCTAATCGCTTGGTTTTCCAGAAGATTAGTCGCAACAGCCTCAACAATACGCCACGAGCCATCCTTATGCCGGATGCGCAACTCCGTATGCACGGTAGCCCCCGGACCTTTCGTTATCTCGGCAAAATCATTCATAACTCCGGGCATATCGTCGGGATGGGCAAAACCGAAGCCATCCGTGCCGATTAGCTCCATAGGCTTGTAGCCGAGCATGCGTTCAATGGAAGGGCTCCCGTAAGCTATAGCCCCATCTCCGCCAATTATCACCATAGCATCGTGAGCATTTTCGATGAGGGTCCGGAAATATTTCTCGCTGCGCTTCAGCTCCTCTTGCGATTGCTTCAAAGTCTCCAGCATTCCATTGATTTCGTTTGCCAGTCCCGACATCTCATCCTTGCCTGTCATCAAAATGCGAGCGAGCGTATCGCCGCTCGCCCCTATCCTGCTCACGCTGGAGCTCAAGCGGGATAACGGAGATAGAATTAAACTCTCCAGAAGCAACAAGGCAACCGTGCCCACAACCACGCTCGCCCCGAACATGAACGCCATGAAATAAATCATGCTGGTCTGTCCCTGTTGATAAATCGCCCTCGGCAAATCCACCCTCAGAATCAAAACAGGCTCTCCATATATATCCTCGATAAGCCCGTACCCTGAAACAAGGTCTTTGTCCAAAGGGTGTATGAAAATCGGCGTGTCTTCGGACAGAGTCGTAAGCGCTTGTTTTAAATCATCGGGCATCTCCGGTTCGTCAAGACGTTGCAGAGCCAGAGACAGCCTCACCGTTTCACTTAACCTGCCGACCTCCGTCGAGTCAAGATAGCGCCCCATAACCAGCG
>VGNW01000319.1 GCA_016865955.1 Chloroflexota bacterium
TAAGTCCCGTCTCTTCTCTTTCGAGTTAATCATCGCAAAGTCGCTCAACACCGCGCTACGAGACTCAGCCACCAAGTTTCGGAATGAAGTTTCAGTTATCGGAACAACAACCTGGAACGTTTAATGTGGTCCGGGTAAACCAAACGATGAAATGTGTTTTCTATACTGGCAAAGCGCAGCTAATTGATGACATCAGGGGCAGTGAGCCTTGTTCAATAACACTTAAAGCCCGCAGGAATCAAAGGCGACCGTTGAATCTATTCGCGGGGGAGTGTATAATTCTCGCATCAATCGATGAGGAGGTGGCCCATGCCCAGATATCCGGTTGTAATGGAAGTTAAGCAGATTCGCGAGGATCTTCCACCCCTGTGCCCGGTTCAGAAAGTCGGCGACAGGGTAGTTATTAACAATGGTTGTCTCGAGGGCAAAATCTGTTTGCCTGTGCTTTGTCAGCAGGCTGCTCGTCTCTATGGGCTGGTCAACGGCATGGCTTCAGCGAACGTTATCAACTATGCCTGTCCAGACAAGGGAAAGGTGGTCTACGAAATACGCCGCGATCCAGACCGATGGTGGAAAGATGCTCTTTCACCCTTGACTGAGGCTGAAGTGAAGCCCTACGTTCCCTAGACTACGTTGGATATCTGTATTGCTTTGCCAGCGGCGGCAATGCACTTTTTGGCTAAGTGTTAGTTACAGTAGCACTATTCTTTGGCTTTCAGTTCCCTGCCTATGCTGTGTGATTTAGCAATGACCTCGCCAAAAGCGTAGTATTCTGATGATTCCAGATTGAAAACAATGGGCTTAATCTTCTTCACATCGGGCTTACCGTTGGTGAGGCAATCTTCAGATACATAGGTTCCTTTTACTTCGCCGATGATGAACGAATGACTGCCCAGGTTCAGGATATGGACTACCTTACATTCTAGGTTCACCGGGCATTTCTCTATGAGCGGCGCGGTCTTCAGGTTGCCGTAGAAGACTTTGAACTTGCAGACTTTCACTTTGTCGACCTTGGCACCGGACGTGATACCACAGAAGTCGACTTCCCTGACTAAATCAACAGAAGGAGTATTAACCGAAAAAGTCAGGTTCTGCAGGACGCCTTTTAGCGTATAGCAGTGATGCCTTATCAACACGGCAATCATTGGAGGCTCGGCGTTGGCAACACCACCCCCACCGACGGCCATGAAATTCGCTTTGCCATCAACATTGGCCCCTACCAAAAGAGCAGGTCTGGGATACATCAACCTATCGGGGGTCATCTCGAACTTGGCCATAGCTATCCTCCTTGGGCCGTAGTGTTGTCAGTCTCTCTTCTACAAAAGGTGGACTTGAAGTGGGTGTCCCAATTATAAACGCCGCCGGTCGTCCAAGTAAAGTCGAAGTGATATGACCGAAAGTATGTTCACCTCTTGGTGAGAGAGTTACAGCCGACCTGATTGGAACTCAGGTGGCCTGATCGGCATTTTCACTGACCCAATAATAGTCTATCCTGGTGGCTGGGGAGACAGCCTACCCGAATGGCTGAAGAACGCCATCGTCCTGGAGAGGCTGGTGGAAAATATGAAGACCTCTAGGGGAGAACAATCCACCGGGACAGATGCCGAGGTCTGTGCCTATCTTAATACTGCTTCGCTCAGTGCGCCGATGGACCATGACCAGAGTCAGATATACCTTTATGTTGTCGATAAGATCTTTTTACGATGGCATAAAAAGGAAATGCCTGATGATATTCGGGTAGACTCACTCAACGATGAGCGAATGGCAGACTTGAATCGGCTCAAGGGTTGGCTTTATCGCCAGCACACCGCGGCAAGACAGGAGGCAGAAGAGCTGAGAGGTGACAGAAGAAAAAGGAGGAGCTGGCTAGAAGAAAAAGGTAGAATAGCCAGCATTGTTTGAATTTTGAGGTAAGTTTTCCCTCTTAATGATATAATTGTTTTGGGATTTTCACATCTCGACTGGCTTATGCCCAGTGTAATAATGGAGGTACGAAATGACACCTGATTATGTCAAAGGAAAGTGGCAAGCTGTATTTGAAGGCGGAAGATGGAAGGTAAAATCTTCCGAAAGCA
>VGNW01000320.1 GCA_016865955.1 Chloroflexota bacterium
AGGGATGGGAAGCAGCCAGGAAGATGGCGAAGAAGCTGGCAGCGAAGAAGTGGCTCACCATCGCCTGGCCTGTGGAATACGGCGGCCTGGGCGCTTCCAATATGGAACATGTAGTCTACCGGGAAGAGATGGCTTATAACATGGTGCCGGGAGTAGACATGGGGGTAGGCGGTGTCAACTGGATAGGGCCTGCGCTCATGATGTTCGGCAGCGCTGAACAGAAGAAGAGGCACCTGCCCAAAATCGCATCCGGGGACACCTTCTGGTGTACCGGCTACAGCGAACCCGAAGCGGGCTCGGATATGGCTGCCATGAAGTGCCGCGCCGTGAAAAAAGGGGATGATTACATACTCAACGGACAGAAGGTATGGGTGAGCGCCGCCCATCGCGCCGACTGGTGCTGGCTGGCAGTAAGAACCGACCCCGATGCGCCCAAGCACCGGGGAATCACGGTGCTCCTCGTGGATATGAAAACGCGCGGGGTGACGGTCAAACCACTGCTCAACATGGCTGACTCATACGCCAACTCCGAGGTCTTTTTCGATGACGCGCATATACCTGTGGAAAACCGCATCGGAGAGGAAAACCAGGGCTGGCGCTACATCATGACGGCGCTCGATTTCGAGCGAACCGCCGGCATCGACCTCACCGCCAGAGCGCACCGCATGGCGGACGAACTGGTGAAGTATTGCCAGCAGACGAAGCGAGATGGCAAGCCGTTGAGCGAATATCCCATTATACGCAACAAGCTGGCGGAGCTGCTGGTCGAGTGCGAAGTAGGAAGGCTGATGTGCTACCGTATCGCCTGGATGGTGGACCGAAAACAGGTCCCTAACTATGAGGCATCCACAGCGAAAACCATGGGCGCGGAGCTGGGGCAAAAAATCAGCAACTTCGGATTGAACATCATGGGAGCTTACGGTCAGCTGGAACACGACCCACGCTCGCCGATAAAAGCTGTGCTGCACGAGGCTTACCTATACACGCGCGGCGACACGATCGCCGGCGGCACTTCGGAGATAAACCGGGGCGTCATTGCGATGAGGGGACTGGGGCTGCCGAGGGGGTAGCTATCAGCTATCAGCATTCAGCGTAGGGGCGGTTCGCGAACCGCCCCTACTTATTTTTCCGATTGACAATACAGGAGCACTGTGCTATATAGTTTCCCACAACGAATTTCTCGCAGTGATTCATTTCGGGAGGGGGGTAATATGACCACTGTTAAGACCGTAAAACGCTATAGTCTTGAAGAAGCTCAAACAATAATCACCAGGCTGAAGCGAGATACTTTTGACAACCTGAATCGGTTGTTCAAGGAAGGTAAGGCGCCACCGTTTGACGAGATCGAGGGCGAAACCGCAAGCGGTATGCTGGCATGGAACCCCCAAGCCCCTTGGTGGGGCAAACCGCTTGCCATGATTTGTTTCGACAACCCTCTTTCCCGATGGACAGGGAAAATGTTTAACACGCCTTTCAGCGAAGGGAAAACAGGGGCTGGATTAAATCTATTTCAAAATCGGATTAAGCCGCGCCGATTCCCCTTCCTTACCCGTAGCGAAAAGGCGATATCAGACCAGAATCCGTGTCTGACGGTGGACTATAACCGATTTCCCGGGACGGTGTTCAGCACCCGCGATGAACTCAGAAGGATAGATGACGGCGTCTTTCTGGGGCAGGCTTATTCCAAGCTGCCCTGGGATAAAAAGCGCTGGCTTCTTACGTACTTCGCGCTGTGCGCCCTGGGTAAGTAAAGATGAGATAAAAGGGGCGTTCAATTGATCTCCCCTACAATTTAGTAGATGACCTTCTCCTCTATTAGCTGGGCTATTTCTGATTCGCTCCTGCCCAGAAGCTCCTTGAGCACATAGTTGTTGTGCTGTCCCAGCATCGGGGCTGGACGCCGGACCTCGCACGGCGTTGCGCTGAACTTGAACGGAACTCCTGCAATTATGTCAACTCCGGTGGCGGGATGTTCCACCTGCAGATGAACTCCTCGCTCAACGTAATGCGGGTCGGAGAAACGCTCGGTCAGGTCCAGACAGGGAGTCGCAGCCACACCCGCCTTTTGG
>VGNW01000321.1 GCA_016865955.1 Chloroflexota bacterium
GACGCCCGAACTGCGCGAATGGACTATGTTCGACCTCATGGACGAGTTCTGTGAGAGCGAACCATTCAAAGTAACTATGGCATATTCAGCCTGGGCATCAGGCGCTGCGGGGCACTGGGAAGGCGTGGCTATCCCTGCTTTGCTCAGCGTACAGCTCCTTATTCTGCCGAATACCGGCAAACTGAGCATCCCCCGGGGAGGCTTGCACGGCTATTTCCACGCCATCCATCGCTGCGCTGTTGCTCACGGCACGGTGGTGCGCACCTGCTGCCCCGTTGACGAAATCATAGTGCAGGATGGGCGAGCCGTGGGAGTTCGCCTCAGAGAAACGGCTGCCATAGGCGGTCGAAAGATATGGGCGAACAAGGCGGTTATAGCCGCCGTGGACTACATTCAAACCTTCCTGAAAATGATAGGGCGGGAGCATCTCGACCCCGCGTTAATTCAAAAAGTCAAAGACATCAGTCTGAAGAACGGGACGCTTTATGTATCCACCCTGCATACACGCAAGCCTATCCAGTGGAATAAGAAATTTAAGGGAATGGCGGAGAGCGAAGCAGGCGCAGTAGGCCCGCATAAGGTTCCGTTGGGAGGCGTATATCCCTCTGATTCGAGGGAGATTTACTATGAGAATGTAGCAGACTGTGACGGTCGCAAGGCAAATCCCACCGTGCCTCCGGAAAGACTCATGTGGTTCTTAACGCCCTCACAGGCATTCAATCCCACGGATTGCCAGGGCAACTATCCCCACGGACATATATCTGCTGCCTTCGAGGTGAATGTTCCTGTCCCTGGTTATCACATCGAGGGTCCGGAGGCTCAGGACAGAATCAAGTCAGATATGGACGCCTACATGCGCAAGGCTTTCAGTCAGGCTCTTGATGGACTTGATGATGGTAATGTCATCCACCACTGGTCGGCAACAGGCCGTGAGGCGGAGTTCCGCAATACCGGTCTCATCGGAGGCACATGGTGTGGTTCCCGACACTGCCGCGACCAGTCCTGGACGCGTCGTCCCGTACCCGAGCTGGCTCGTTACCGCACGCCTATTGAGGGACTTTATACCTGTCACCAGACGACAGGGCACCCCGGCGGACTGTGCCTCATGGCAATACCCTATAACCTGATGCACATACTCATCGAGGACGGAATCGCCCAGCCCGGCAGGTGGTGGTATCCCTCGCCATATTACATACCTCAAAAGGATAAGATTTCAGCCATACCGCGCTGATTGAGGATTCGCTGAAGAGGAGGGCATCGTGACTACGGAAGATATTTTTGGACATATGTTTAAGGAATTTCCCGAGAACAGCGAATGGGACGTGGTCATCATTGGCGCAGGCCCTAACGGCTTAATGGCAGCAGCATACCTCGCCAAAGCAGGGCTGAAGGTGGCTCTCGTCGAGCGCCGCTATGAAATCGGAGGCGGACTGGCTACCGAGGAAATACTTTACCCCTGCTACACTTCCAATCCGCATGTGGTCTATCACATGATGGTCGACTATATGCCGGTTATCAAAGATTTCAACCTGGACGGCCCGTCGCTGCTCTGGATTAAGCCCAATGCGCAAACAGCTATGGTGTTCGAGGACGGGAAGTCATTGCTTCTTACTCATATGATTGAGGACACCAAAGATTCCATCAGCAAGTTCTCCTTCAAAGACGCGGTTAACTTCGGCAAGGTGATGAGAAGCTGGCGGCGAATTGTGGATGAGATTGTAGGCCCGGCGACCTATGTGCCAACCATGACGCCGATAGAGATGAGCATGGCTCTTCAGAAAACCAAGGTCGGCAACGAGATGCTGGAGCTAATCGAGCAGAGCCCTCTGGAGATAATCAATCATACGTTTGAAAATGACCGCGTTCGTGCCCTCATACTCTACGCTAGTTGTATGTGGGGGCTTGACCCCAGGGAGACAGGAATCGGCTTTTTCGTGCCGCTTCTGCTCGACCGCAATATGAACAAGTGCTACTGCTACGGCGGCTCGCACAAATTCGCCGGCGCTCTGGGCAGAGAGATCGTCAAAGCCGGCGGCTTGATTCTGGAACATGCACC
>VGNW01000322.1 GCA_016865955.1 Chloroflexota bacterium
TATCTCAATCGGTTCCATATCACAACACCATGACCACGATTGTTTCCCAACTTTTTAGTTCTGCCTTGCATGACGGGCAGAGGGGTATATCTGGGAATATCTTCCTGACCTTGCCCTCATCGAAGACGGTTCCGCACCACGGGCATATCCCAAGGCACCTTTCCTCCATCGTCATCGCTCCTTTGCCACCAACTCGGCCAGTCGCTTCTCCAGTCCGGGCAGGTCAGCCATCCTCTTTTTGATGTGTTCTATCTGAGCCTCTATAGAGCATTGCTCGCACCAGGGGGACCAGTATCCATGAGCCAAATCTGTGTATCCCCCCGACCCGACCCATTTTATTGTTGCCTCCCGCTTCCCGCAGTTCTCGCACAATGTCCCTTTCGGAATGTCATTCGTCATTTCATGTCCCTCCTTGCCACCTTCTTAGTCTTGGGCTTGAAATCGGGGCAGTGTCCATCCCATCCCCTCTTCAACTTCGGGGGAATGAGAACCCCCGGTGGGTCGCAGTCATGGGGGCGATTGTATCTGCATCTTGGGCAGTCTTTTGTCTTTTGAAATCCCGCCATCGTCAACACCTATCCCGCCACTTTTAAGTCTCGTTTGGGTCGTGTTCGCTCTCGAAATGCATCTCGCTTTGAATCCGTTGGAGCCTCTCCTTGATACCGTCTATGGATTCCTCGATGGAAGTGTAGCTTGTTGGGGTCTCTCCAAATTCCGCAATCCTTACGGAGCCATCTTCCATGACCCTTATCTCGATGGTGGTGTATTCCCCTGACATCATATCACCTTGTAGGACTAAACGGACCCGCAAATGTGGCCGCATATGCCAGCCACAGGACACGCGGAGTTTTCATCGTGCTCAATAATATGCTGGCAAGTGTCGGAGCAATTTGGTTTTCTCTCGTTGCACCCTTTCATCCTTTTTACCATCATCATCACTTTCTCCTCTTCTTTTCGGCCATGAACCTATCGAGTGCTTCCCTTATCGCTCGGGCGGCTCGCGCTCGTGGAATGTGCCAATGTGGTTCGATTGAATTATGCCCCTCGAAGGGACGGAACTCGCTGTGACCAACCCCTAGGTGGTCGCACAGGTCTTTGTGGTACATTGACCGCTTCCCCCAATCACCATCTTCAATGGCTTGGGCGTAATCCGCGATGTGTCGTTCGAGCCTCGCCATCTTTATCATCACGTCCTCTTTCTTTCCTTTTCAGCTTAAACTATGTCGCAGGCGAACTTCCATTGACATTTGCCGCCCTGGCACTCGGGGCAAGGGTCGCTGGTTGTCGGATTCCTGAGCTCTATGCAGGTAGAGCAGTTGTGGTGCTCGTGCCCTTTCTCTCCCCATCCCTGTTGGGCGCAGCCCATTAGCTTTCCTCCGGATGCTCTTCCTTATCCTTGAGTATTTGGGCCATTTCGCTGAGCTTGTGGCCTTTCTTCGAGGTTGGCGCTGCCGCTGGCGGAGTGGGTGGGCGCGCTGGCGGCATGGCGGGCGGCGGAGCGTGACTCTTCAGCAGCTCCTCTATGCTGTGCAGACACTTGATGATTTCCTCGTTCTGTTGCTGTATGCTCTCAAGCACGCCCCCGATATAGGTGAAGCCGGAAGTGTCGTCTTCCTCATCGTCGTCCGGCATGGATTCACGCCCTTGCCTCTTCCTCGGCGAGCCGGTCGGAGAGCTTCTGCGGCCCGCTGTTCGGCTGCTGCTCCGGTGCCGTCTTTTTCCCTTTCTTCGCCGCTACTGGCAGACCTAGCTGCTCCTTGAGGCCGTTGAGCTCGTTTTCAAGCTTGGCCATCTTCTTCCCGTAGGAGATGGCTTGGCGTGTTAGCTCCTTCTTGGCCTCCTCTACCTCCGCCTTGAGCCGGGCAATCTCATGCTCGTAAGCGACCTCGTCTATCACTCTTGCGGCCTCTCCAGGGTTGTTCAGGAGCCATTCCTTGACTTCCTTCCTGTCCATCGGACTCACCTACCGATTTTGGTCGCTTTGAAATCAACGGAGTCGGTCGGCACCCACTTGTTGAGCTTGACCAGGGCGTTCTTGAACTTCACGG
>VGNW01000323.1 GCA_016865955.1 Chloroflexota bacterium
TTAGGGAGAACGTCAAACCGAGGTCTGCCTAGCAGGTTGCTGAAAAACGCCCATCTGCGGCGTTGCCCTCATCCCTTCCCGTGTCTAGCACGGGACAGGCTTGTTGCGACGTACTTTCATGTACGTCTCACTCCTCGGCCCGCCGGAGTTATTGCCAAATGGCATGTCAAGCGGGAGCGTGTTCCTGGTTGATGATTTTGAGATACTGAACGATAACATGTTTTGCGATCTGGGTTGTTAAGTGAATAAAGTCCACATCATACTTGAGACTCTGGAGCGTTTTAACTCGATGGTAGTCCTTGAGATAGCGGTCGACGGCTCTCTGAGAATGGTTTGATTCGCGGGCGACCGCTGCTGGATCCTTCTTTTCAAGGACCACTTTTCTGACAATGATGGCCTTGTGAGATACTGTTGATCCCATATCATGGAGTGCCCCCGCGTGGGGAAGCGTACAGTTGTGGTGTTGCTCGTAATGCTTTCTGATGGAAGAAGTCGCTGTGGGTTGCCTCAAGGTAATCAAACCTAGGTCACGGGAAGAAAGAATACCGCCCTGGTGGTAGGCTTCCTGAATCATTCGAGCGATGGCTCTTTCAGTGATCTTTGACATGTGAACGCCTTGGACAAGGAGTTCCACATCTTCCTCGGAAATGAGGGTGAGGATGACAGGGACATGCTTCCGGTTGGGAGAATCACCGCGAGTGTTTTTGTCCAAGGCATTCCAAAGGATCTGACCGGGCTTGAGCCGCGAGCGTTGAGGAACGATGTCCTCGAAGATACAGAGGAGTTCATCAGCAAGCTTGTCTCTCAGGACAGGGCCGAAGACCTTGGGACACTCTCGGGAGAAGAAGTTGACGATTACGGGTTTGAGGAACCGTTCTTTGGCCGATCGGTACCGCTTGACACTGTCTGGGGGTCTGATCATCGACTCCTCCGCTGGGGGATTGAAGGAGCCCCCTTTTTAAGGAAAGATCGCAGTTCCTTGAGTCGATGGGGGACAATGGCGCTCTTAGAATAGAGGTCGTGATAGGTCTGGGCCAGCGCAGGGGACAGTTTCACCAGGAAAGCGATAGTGTAGAGGTCATAACCCTCTTCGGCCAGGGCGACCACCCGCTTAAACTTGCTGACGTAATTTTGGACCGAAGGGACGCTATGATGGGTATGAGCAGCGATGTCGGAATACTCTTTCCCTTTGAGCCAGTGCTCAATAATCAGGGCACGGTGGGAAATCGAACGGCCCATATCCTTGATTGTGGAACGAAGCGGCAATACAATCCCCTGATGTCGCAACGTATCGAGATCTCGGCAAAGCGTGCGCTGCCCGCAGTTGAACAACCTGTTGGCCAGGTCTTCAATGGTCAGCAATCCGCCTTGCTGGAAGGCTTCGATGCACATCCGCTGCATTCTATGCCGACGTAGGGCCGGGACGCCTTCATTTTCTCTGATCTGGAGGTCTTCGGGGCCGGCATCGAGAGTGAGGGTCACGGTGGCTTGTTTCCCCTCGGATAGAGGGGTATTGGAGGGAGTCTCTACTGAAATGACCTGAAATAGAATCTGTCCGGGTTTGAGACTTCCACTGGTCTCAAAATAGGGTCGATAGACCCGGTAGACGGCATCCAGAATAGCGGAAGCCTCAAAGCGAGAACAATCCAGGCCATGAATGATCTCATGGATAAACTGTTGATCAAGTTGCTTGTGGGCGAGGCGGTGCCATTTGTTGATAGAGGAATTGTTTATCATGATGATCCCCCTTGAATGCAGGTTTTCAACACAGGGCCATTGCAGTCGGGCTACGTCCTCCTTCCATGCCCCTGTGTTTGAAGCTAACAAATCCATCATGATCACATCAACCTCTTCAATGCCATATGGCACAAATATAGACGGGTAGAGCAAAAGCGGTCAACCACTCGCATTTGTGTTCGCCAAGCTGATCCCTGATGGTCCCTGTCTTGGCGCCGAGTTCCACGTCTTTCATTCGGTGTCTTCGCTGCAAAATCCGAAATGTCCTCCGGCAGGTACCGGCAACGACCGTTT
>VGNW01000324.1 GCA_016865955.1 Chloroflexota bacterium
GATAACAGTTCTTCTCGAGAATAGCCCACAGAGTGACAGAAAGTATCGTTAACATCAATGTAGCGCGCATCCTGGCTTACGCACACCATCGCCTCATCTGTATTATCAAGTGCAAACCGAATAAAATGCAGCGCTTCCTCAGCCTTTCTGCGCTCAGTAATGTCACGATATATGCTCTGAACAAGTTTTTCCCCGTTCAGTACGACCTCAGAGGCAATTACCTCGATTTCCCTGAACTCTCCATCGGTGCGCCGAATCCTTAGTTCAAACCGGGGAGGCACCGGTTCGCCTTTCAGCCTCTTTTCTATCCTGTCCTGTATGAAAGGCAGGTCCTCAGGTACAACCATGTCGATGAAGCTGCCTCTTCTGATTTCCTCCAAGGTTTCGAAGCCGAATATCTCCAGCGCCGCCTTATTGGCATAGATAACCTGCCCCCCTCTGGAGATACCTATGCCGTCAGTCGAATTCTCCACGAGAGCCCGATATTTCGCCTCGGCTTCAGCGAACTTGACTTCCAACCGCTTACGTTCAGTCAAGTCTGCAACAACAAGGCCTAGGCCGTTTCCTACTTTGAAAGCCTTAACGCTCAATCGCACATCTCCGAATGTGGAGGAGGGAGCGAAATCATCGGCAAAGAAGGGCTTTCCCGTTTTTATAACACGGACGTATTCATAGTATCTTTCAGTCTTTTTGATATCGGGGAAAACGTCCAGAATATTTTTCCCCATGACATCGCCCACAAAGCGTTTGAAAAGCTTCTGCGCGATATCGTTCATCGCTACGAAGTTCAAATTCTTATCGAGTATAACGAATGCATCGTTAAAAGAGCACTCAGGGGCATCCCAGAAACTGTCATGCGTTCCTCTCAACACTCTGCCTGCGGCATCGCAGGCTTTTTCCAGAGGGTTACGAACATTTTCTGCCATCTCTCACCTCCGTATCGGGAGCAAGAAGGTCGTTGAAATAAAAAAGCCGCCCCTCAGATCAAGACTCAGGAGCAGCCGCACTATACCGACAAGACAGATATTACAGAGCTACATAAGGCACCGGCTGTAGACAGGAACATCGAAATACATGCCGGACTACATAATTTTTTCAGTAAGCTGGTCTACCAATCCTGCGCGTACAGCTTTCACAGCAGCCTGAGTCCTATCTGAAACTCCCATTTTAAGCATGATGGTCTGCACATGCTTCTTGGCAGTATCCTCGCTGATGGAAAGCCCCTGCCCTATCTCTTTGTTGCTTCTCCCCAGAACAACCAGACGAAGCACGTCCTTCTCACGGCGCGTTAGCTCATCCAGACCGGAAGCGGCGCCTGCTTCGCCTTGTGCTGCTCGCCGGCGGCAGCGCCGGCTAATCCCCTCATGGCTTCCCGCAAGAGGTTGGGTTTTACCAGCATTCCGCCGCTGCTAACCGCCCTGATAGCATGTATCAGAAGGTCTCTCGAGGTATCTTTGAGCAGGTAGCCGACAGCTCCGGCTCTGACTGCATCGATTATGTAGGCGTCGTTATCGTATATGGTAAGAACGATGACGGCTGTAGACGAGAGCTGGTTTTTGATGAGCTTGGTGGCTTCCAGTCCATCGAGGTTGGGCATGCGCAGGTCCATCAGGACGACATCAGGCTGAGTTTCGAGAACCTTGTCCACGGCCTCCAGCCCGTCGCTCACCTCCGCCACTATATCGATATCCGGGGTAGTGGCTAACATAGTTCGGAGGCCTTCACGCACTACCGGATGGTCATCCGCCAGAACAACCTTTATCTTACCCATGCCCTCACCAGCCAAATTAATACCCCCCGCTACACTCCCCGATTGTACCGCCCGGATTGAGGTTCCCGTGAGGCTCTCGCGAGAGCCTTTTACCACATTCGCCCGTATTTGTCAATTTCGCAACGAAGAGACCGTTTAGCAACTTGAGAAAAAATCCCTTAAAAAATGGGAGAGGGTATAGCGGACAATAGTTGAAGCTGTTATTGTTAAGGAAAGGAATACTGGAGGCTAAGATATGGCAAAGGTGAGATGCA
>VGNW01000325.1 GCA_016865955.1 Chloroflexota bacterium
TACCTCGGATCGAAAGTATCAATTCCCAGAGACAAGAACGAGACCCCGAGATCACGGCACGTCTCTCTCATAATGCCTATGCTGGCTGCCCCATCCTTATGACCCATATGTGCCGGCCAAATCACACAGTCTATCTTATAGTCTCTGACTATTCTCACTATATCGCTGGCAAAATTATCCGCCACGCCCACTGCCTGCCTTATCATCGTGGTATCCATGAGATTCCTTTTAGCGAGGTCATGAAACATACTCTCCTCGCTGGAGGTATCGACGAGGGTGTACGGACAATAGCTGAACATGTCCATTACTATGACTGCACCCCACTCCATTTCCAGCCAGGGAGCGAGGTCGAAGAACCAGGTGGGATGAACATCGAACCAGAGCAATCTGATTCTCTCATTCTCCAGCCAGCCTCTACCTTCACGCACCCGCTTTTCGGAATCCGCCAGCGCTGCCCTGAACCATTCGATACCGCGGGGGTCGCCCACCCAGCGGTTTTGCGTCAGGGCAAACGGCCCTCCTCCCACACCCCAGTTAAACGGGCAGGGCACCGCCCGCCTCAGCTCATTAATCTCCTGCCACAATCTGTATTCCTCGTTACTTACCTCAACTACATCACGCAGCCTGCCTATGTCCAGCTTGTGTCCGGTGTGTTTTTCCAAGAAGGCGACCATCCGCCTCAGTTCCTGAGCGAAGTACTCTATACTGCGCTCATCACCGTGGTAGGGAGGGTCAGGTGCAAAGATGGGTATATTCTTCCACTCTTTGCTTCTGCGGCTCGCTTCGTGCAGAGCCACTATGCCGTCGCACGGTATAATCATGCCCACGATAGCAGTAGGCCTGGGCAGAAGCCCTGCCTCGGTGTAATACATAGCCATCCTGAGAAGAGTGCAAATATCTGACGCCACCGTCAATTTGTCCGTCCCCTCGAGGTCGCTCATCAGATAAGGATTTGCCCCTGCGCCTGCGAACGCAGCAGCAACCGGGCAATACCAGTGAATATCCATGGCGGCAAATATCTCCGGCGCATTGGAGAAATAGCTCGCTATGAAAGGCTTGCCTCCCTCAATGCACCGTATCGTATCTATATAATGCTCCAGATTTGCCTTGACCAGGGGCAACAGCAAATGAGTAGTCTCATTCGGGTTCTCTTCGAGAAACTTCTTGAGAAACTCGAAATGGTCGCGTTCCGCTATGGTACGTTCCAGCGCTCTGTCAGTCATCGGCTATCACCCAGAGTCTCCAGAAACGCCTGAACCCGTGTCCGCAACTGCCCGACGCCGCTGAGGACATATTCCCTGTCCAGGATAAGACAGGGGATTTTACTTTCCTTCAGGTCGGTCTCAATCGTATGTTGCTCGAATCCCCAATGGTCGCAAAATGCCAGACGTTCGAGTATAACGCCGTCTACTTTATAATCTTTCACCATGTCTTTGACGAAGCCTATTCTGCGCTCATAATCTCCAAAGGTCCGCGGACAGGAAGGGCGCTTTTGAACATAGTATCGGGCGAGCGCTGCGAGCGGCTCCTCCGTCTCCTCATCAACGTCCACCCATAATATTCGCGAACCCAGGCACAGAGAGTCCGTGACTACAAGGCCACCCTGGCTCTCAATTACTTCGATATATGCTGGGTTATCCAGTATGCCGCCCATCAGCAGCAATCTGGCTCTATAATTGGAGATGCCTTCCGACTTGCTCAGGTCTTTCAGCAGATTCTTGAGTAAACTGTTGTAATACTCCCCGGGCATAGCCGTGCCGGCTACAGTGACAGCCAGCGTATCAGCGCCCGAAATGGACGGATTACTCTTTTTCCGAAGTTCGTAGAGCTTCCTCTGGAGACACCTCGTCTCATTGTGAAGCTTTATAGCTTCTTTTAGACGTTTGTCGGTTATTTTCACCCCGAAATACTCTTCCATATTCTTCCTGAGGTTTGCCAGCTCGTCGCGGTACCAGCCCACCTGCGGTTCATCCGTCTTTCTGGGC
>VGNW01000326.1 GCA_016865955.1 Chloroflexota bacterium
GGATCAGCAACAGGCGATGGAGGAGAGTTGCCGGCGCTTCAATGCGGCCCAGGTGCGGTGGCGAGACGGGCGGTTGCTCCGTATCCGCGTGGCGCGGGAGGAGAAGCTCCAGTTATGCAATTGTCAAGGTGCTATTCAAACCTGATGCTAGGAGTATATATGCCTGGCATTTACTTGGTAAGAAGTATGTTATACAGGAGTTATGTAAGACAAGGCGAAAAGATAGATGACCTAAATATGTACTACTATTTTCCCCTTGTCAGCTCAGATATGGCAGCGTCAGGGGAATTCATCGAAATATTGGCCTTTGAACGACTTCGTGAAGACAAGATAGAATCAGCACGCAATTTGTTTGACCATGCCGCTACTAGCTTCTACTTACGTGGACTCTGGAACGCCGGACAAGCAAACGAATGGGCTGCTAGGAACGTCGAAAGCATGGTTGATATTTCGAAGAAGAACACCCTTGTCATTCCGTGGAATCTAGCGCATAGGACAAGCTAACAAGCGGTTGAGCCAATGTTTGGCAAACGAGGTATGAGCTGAACATTCACGAACGGGAAACACACGCCTTGCGATCACCCGCCGCTGTGCCGCTAGGCGTTTCGTGAACCCACCGTGTTCCCCGCTCCTGAACATGGGCGACGGGCAGCATAAGGCTCAAGCGTTGGGCCGCACGACGGTCGCAAATCGGGTGAGGACGAGGAGAAAATGGATTATCCGGTTGAAAAAGAGTACTACGAGGTTCGGAAGCCTGAACTCCTCAACAGATTCGATGAAGAATCGCGGTATTGGGAGCCAGTCATTGTTAGTCGTTTCGGAAAAGAGTTCGCAGACACCATACTGAGAGAAGCTCATAAGGAATTCCAGGCTTTGATTCCCCAAATGCCTTACATAGGCGGCGACGAGAACCATCTGACCGAGTCGCTGATTGGGTCAGTCAGGTATCTGGCTTTCTACAAAGCTATGAAGAAGCACGGCAAAACAGCGGAAGAGACGGGCAAGGTACTCTACGATGCGATCCTGGCACGTATTGATGAGCCCCCGGCGCCGATTCCACCATCCAAGATGCTGACAACTGAGCAGCTTATGGAGCGGCGAAGAAAACGAGCAGAGAGGTCTCAAGAACGACGTTACCCTCAAGATTATGTATACAAGTTCGTTGCCGGTGATGGCGAAGAGTTTGATTACGGCTATGATTTTTCAGAATGTGCAGCCCAGAAGTTCTACCATGCCCAGGATGCAGATGAGTTTATGCCTTTTTACTGCTATCTTGATTTCCCAGGGAGCAGGGTGGATGGGTCGGGATTGAGCAGGACGATGACATTGGCTGAGGGGCACGAGAAATGTAACCACCGTTTCAAGAAGGGCAGAGAAGCGGAGTTAAAATGGCCCCCACCATTCTTAAAGGGAGAATGAGTGCTCTGCAAAAGGTGATAGATTCCCAGGGTAAATATCTCAGCCACCTGACCGATGGGATCATGGCTTTCTGGATAAAGCATGGCCCGGATACCCGGCATGGCGGTTTCTACGGCGGCCTCGACCGCAAGGGCAACCCGTCCCCCTCCCTTCCGAAAGGTCTTGTACAGCACGCCAGGTTCCTCTGGTCCTTCTCGGCTGCCTACAGGCTTGACCCACAACCAGTGTATCACGATCTGGCAGACCGCTCGTTCAACTTTCTTCGGGAGTGCTTCTACGATACGGCCAGACTCGGCTGGTATTACCTGGTCTCAGCGGAGGGCCTGCCCCTCAATAAGCAGAAGCATCTCTACGGGCAGAGCTTCGCCATCTATGGGCTGAGCGAGTATTTCCTGGCCTTTGGAAACGAGGAGGTCCTGAGACTCGCCCTTGAGACGTTTGACATGATAGACAGATTCGGTCACGATGGCCAATGGAGGGGCTACAGGGAATCCTTCTCCGAGGAGTGGAGCCCCATTCCCCAGCATCCAGACTACGGGGTGAGTGGCGACCGAAAGACCATG
>VGNW01000327.1 GCA_016865955.1 Chloroflexota bacterium
CAGACCCCATCATAAGACCCATCATCCTGCCGACCAGCGCCGGCAGCGCTCCCTTTGCATCGGCTTCATGAACGGCAAAAACTGCACCTGTCTCGTCCTTTACAGGGCGTAGCGCGCCGATATGGTCTATGTGGTTGTGCGTAGCCACGATAACTACGATGGATAAACCGAGGTCACGCACAGTCCTGATGATACTCTTGGGGTCTGCACCCGGGTCGATGATAATCCCCTGTTTTGTCTTCTTCGAACCTACGATGAAGCAGTTTGAAGCGAAAGGGCCCACGACGAGCGCCCTAATTATCATTTTGTCCTCCGCTGATTATTGTGACTGTTTATACTCGTCCGGTCAAGTCTTTACACGTGGAGTTAAAACTGCTAACCTTAATTAGCTCAAAAACGAACGGAGAATGGCAGTGGTAGAACAGACGCCGGGCAAAGTGGATATGGATAAGCTGGTCTCTCTGTGCAAACGTAGAGGCTATATCTTCCCTTCCAGCGAGATTTACGGCGGCATGGGTGCCTGTTACGACTATGGTCCCCTCGGCGTGGAACTCAAAAATAATGTGAAGAAAGCCTGGTGGAAGGCTGTGGTGCAGGAGCGCGAGGACATGGTCGGGCTGGATGCCTCGATACTCATGCATCCCCAGACCTGGGTCGCCAGCGGGCATGTGGAAGGCTTCGCCGACCCCCTGGTGGACTGCAAGCAGTGCAAGCAGCGCTGGCGCGCCGATCATATCAAGGACGGCAAATGTCCTGCCTGCGGGGGCGAGCTTACGGAGGCGCGAATGTTCAACCTGATGTTCAAGACCTTCGTAGGTCCCGTGGAGGACGAGGCATCCGTGGTATATCTGCGCCCTGAGACAGCGCAGGGAATATTCGTCAACTTCCAGAATGTGCAGAACACCACGCGCAAAAAGCTACCCTTCGGTATCGCCCAGATGGGCAAGTCTTTCCGTAACGAGATTACCACAGGTAACTTCATCTTCAGAATGCGCGAGTTCGAGCAGATGGAGGTCGAGTATTTTGTCAAGCCGGGCACCGACGAGCAGTGGTTCAAACACTGGGTCGAGGAGAGGTTCAACTGGTATATCAATCTGGGCATCAAAAGGGACAATTTAAAGCTGCGCCAACACGCCAAGGACGAGCTGGCACATTATGCTCGCGATTGCTATGATGTGGAATACCTTTTCCCCATCGGCTGGTCGGAGCTGGAGGGCATCGCTAACCGCACCGATTTCGACCTGAAGCAACATGCCAAATTCAGCGGCAAAGACCTCAGCTATTTCGACGAGGATACCAAGGAGCGCTTTGTCCCTTATGTGATAGAGCCATCGGCGGGCGTTGACCGCTCTGTGCTGGCATTTCTAGCCGACTCTTATGACGAGGAGAAGGACAAGGAAGGTCTTAGGGTAATACTCAGGCTTCATTATGACCTGGCTCCGATAAAGGTGGCTGTGCTTCCCCTGAGCAGAAACGAGAAACTGGCGCCGCTTTCCAAAGAAGTCTATGATAGTTTACGCAAATGCTGGATGGTGCAGTATGACGATGCTCAGAGTATCGGCAGGCGCTACCGCAGACAGGACGAGATAGGCACACCGCTGTGCGTGACCATAGACTTCCAGTCGCTGGAAGACAAGATGGTGACCATCCGCGAGCGCGACAAGATGAGGCAGGTAAGGGTACCCATCGAATCGCTGAAATCAACGCTGGGAGCTAAATTAAACGGTGAGCCTCTGGATGTGCTGCCTCCGGGTGGTAAGAAGTGGCTGGGGTTTTAAGTTGCGGGCATACTGAATAGCCCAGTAGTGAGCGTGTTATAATAACATTCGCGGAGGTGGTGTATATGGAATACACGGTAATCATCCGAAAAGCGCCTGATGGATTTTACATAGCTAGCTGTCCTCTCATTCCTGAAGCTCACGCACAGGGTAAGACTTATCAGGAATGTCTGGATAACATAAAAGAAGTGCT
>VGNW01000328.1 GCA_016865955.1 Chloroflexota bacterium
AAGCTCTTTGATCATAGCATGCCTCCTCCCAGAGGATATACCGTTACCAAGCGCGGACGGTCATCCTCTTTCTCTATGAACCAAACGACTCGCACATTCGGAGCACGTCCGTCCGGTGCTTTCAATGGACCCTCTATGATGAAACGGCTCCCAAATTCTGTGTCTTCAACGCGCACTATCTCAAATTGCTCTGCATGCGCCCGCAGAGCGATGGACAGAAACTCCCAATATTTGGCGTTGAACCCAAAACGTTTGAAGAATGCAGCCTTGTATCGTCCATATGGGTGAGATGTAGATAGGAGATACCCCCTTATCTTCATCTCAGGGATGATGGCCTTTTCTAGGTTGGGTAGCCTCATCCTTCTATTGTTACTCCCAGCTTAGAATCTGATTTAATCCTAATTCTGTTTTCTCAAAAAGTCAACCTGTCCGAAGGCTGAATAATCTCGTTGTCCATGACATTCAACTCTTCAAAATATGGGCTTTTATCTGGTCGCCAATGGTGAGTAGCCCGAATGTGTTCCTAGCCTCACCGGGGTTGAACAGTAAAACACCCTGAATGTACTGATTGCAGGGCTGGTGAGAGTGTCCAAAGATAACGATATCTACCCCGCTGAACTCATTCTTCACCCTTTCCGCAATTCCCTGGGGCGATCCCCAACCGTGAATGAGACCAATCTTCCTGCCGTTTATTTCGAACTCTTCCCTTTCCGGCAGGACTGCCTTGAGCTCCACTGAGTCCATATTGCCGTAAACTGCCTTAACCTGCCCTATGGCTTTTAAGCCATCAAGGACCTCTTTGCGCGTGAAGTCTCCGGCATGGATGATAAGGTCAACATGTGAGAGGGCTTTCCTGACCGAAAGCGGAATGTCAACAACAGTGCCTGCGTGGGTATCGGCAATTATGCCCAGTCTCATTTCAGTCCTATGTTAAGGTTAATCCACCATTTTCTATAGGCGTACCGGTGCTTCTTGCAGTAGAGAAACCGGCCACAGCCAGGAGCAGGGCACTTAGCAACTTGCAGCAGACTCCAACCAGGGTGAGTCTGGTGGAATTTCTTTATGGCTTCGTTTTCCGGGTACTCCCCTTTTTTCTTTGCGACGCCTTCCATCTGTCGTACCCCCAAATCCGCCGCCATGCCTCATACTATTCGCTTTTTGGCTGCGTGAGTCTCACCTTGGTTGCTAAGGGACGACCATCCCGCCCTTGTCCAACCTCAAATTCTACCTGCTGCCCTTCTCTGAGGGACTCATATTCCACCCCCTGGAGCTGGTTGCGGTGGAAGAAAAGGTCTCCTCCTTGCTCAGTCTTAATAAACCCGTAGTCACGTCCGGAAATCAAGCGCTTGATTTTGCCTGTTGGCATAACACATCCTTTCTGCTCATCCCAGCACAGTGGAGCGTCTCGTAAATTGAGGATAGTCCAACCACACACATCTGTCAAGCGCCCCTATCTCAATCAGAGAACCTCACCAGGATGTAACAGCAAGAGTGATTCGTAACCCACAACGCGGCTTCAGATTTCATCTTACAGCGCAGCCCAACTTGTTACAGATGGCGACTTCGCCATCATGCCTGAATCATATTTCTAAAACTGTCCGCGGTCTGATATAGTATTTTGCAGATGAGACACAATCATCAAAGCAGCACCTCGGTAAGAGAATACTCCACCATAGAAGGCATTCTCGAGCGCATCGTCTATTTCAACGAGGAAAACAATTACACCGTGGCCAGGCTCCAGGTAGCCAGAAATCCAGAGCTGATCACCATCGTGGGCAACATGCCCTGCCCTAACCCGGGAGAGACCCTCAGGCTGAGGGGCGAGTGGACCGTTGACCCGAAGTTTGGCCGACAGTTTCGGGTGGCAAGCTGTCTTTCGGTACTCCCCTCTACCCTGACCGGCATTGAGAAGTACCTCGGCTCCGGGCTGGTTAAAGGCATTGGTCCCATTATGGCCAAGAGAGTGG
>VGNW01000329.1 GCA_016865955.1 Chloroflexota bacterium
CCGACCTAAGTCGGGATTCGGCGTGCCACTCCAATGCTTCTTCAAGGCAGACCGATTTGTCCAACTGATGGAGGATTCGCTGTTACCTGGAATGCGGGCCCGAGGTTTGGTCGCTGCAGAGGTGGTCCAGGAATGGTGGCGCAATCCCCAAATGTGGGACCATAGGATAATTCAGGCACTCTGGACTTGTGTCGCCCTGGAACTGTGGTGCCGCCTCTATCTTGACCGCAAAGCAATCTCATAAGGGTTGTGATACACTGATGAATGCGATCACCATCAATCCGGCTTTCGCCGATCATGTAAGTGGGGCGCATTGGACGAGTCTACTCAGCCATCGGGATTGCGTTCTGATCATCGGTGACGATTATGTGGCGTACCGTGGTTACTCGGGTCCCATGCCACGGGAGGGCGGTGTCACGCTGATTCCTGACGCTGAGGGGCGGTATAACCCTGTCATTGGCAATCGGTGCGATTCAGTGGACCGCATTGATGTCGCTTTCGCCCAGTTATCCGTCGAAATCTTCACCGGACCTGCCATGCCGTACCCATGCTTCTGGAGCACTTCGCGGGGCATCCTTGTGGTGGGCCGAAGCGCAAGGTGGGTGAGTGACGTCCTGCAGGTCTTGAAAGAACCTGCGGAGCTGGACTTGATGATGGCATCGGTTTCCTTCTGTATGGACGCTCTGGTCGGTGGCAGAACCTACTATCGAGGGATCGTGCAGACCCGAATGGGGGAACAACTGGTCTTTTCGCCTTCCTTTGCCGATCCAAAACGTCGAATCACCTGGAAACCGGTCTATGACGCCGAAGAACTGGCTCGTCTGAGCCTGCGTGAGGCTTCCGCCCGCATTTGCGAGCGGCTGGAGGACCTGCCGCTACCGAAAGGGCCTGTCCTTGTTGCTCTTTCGGGCGGCCTGGACTCAAGGATGCTGGCTTGCTTGCTGAAGAGAGCTGGAACTGAGTTCACCTGCTATACGTTTCAGCGCGGAACCTCATTTGAGTCCGCGTATGCTCAGCAAGTGGCCCGTGCGCTAGGTGTGAAACACACGGTAATCGATCTGCCTGTCGAGTGCTACGGGGAGTTCGGCATTCGGGTCGCGCTGGAGAGCGGCGGTATGGTAACACCGATGCACAGTCACATGGCCTGGTGCATGAAAGTGCTCTCTGAAGAGATGACCGCCCTACCGCACGTCATAGGGTACTTCGGGGACCCTATAATGGGCAGTTTTCAGAAGGGCAAGGAAGCCGCCGAAGACCTGGATGAGGTCATAGAATATACTGTACGGAGCATGCTGAGGGACTCACGGTTGCTCACGCCCCAAGCGCAAATCTTCTTTAGACAAACGTTGATGAACGAATTTGAAAGGTATGCAGTGCCATCCACACGGCTCCTGGAGACACTCAAGCTGGTAGTGCGCCAGCAAGGATTGATCACACATATCTTCTCGTACCTGGAGAAGTATGGCCCTGTCTATAGGCCGTACGTAAATGGGCCGCTGATCGATTTGTGCACTGCCCTGCCCAGACCTGTCAGGCAGAATCGGATGGCCTTCTACGAGGCCGGCCGGATGATGTTCCCCGAGGTTCTTGCACTGCCGACAGGCTACCGCTCGTCTCGCCGGCTCCCGGCCAAATGGGAACGGTTGAAGCGCAGGTGGGAACAAGTAAAGCATTTCAGCACATGGGCCGTCTTGGGCGCGAGAAGAGCTCTGCCGCACCGGAACTCCGGAGAAAACCATGATGTCCTGCTCGCCGGCGAGCTTAGAGAAAGGGTTGTGGAAAGCAGCAGAATTGTGCAGGAGGCCTTGTCGCTCACTTTCAGAATGCCATGTCTCAACCTGTTGAATCGCGGGCACGGGTACGTTCGCACATCGTTCGGAAAAGTCGCTGGTCCATTCGGCATTCTGCCTCAGGAGATGTTCCGCACCCTTACGATTGCTGCTCTGCTTCGAGCCGAGC
>VGNW01000330.1 GCA_016865955.1 Chloroflexota bacterium
AGGTTGCGCTGCAGCGCAACCCTGCTCCTTTTTGTGTATGAAATGATTCCAGTCCGTTTTAGAATCCAACTATTACCTATTGACAACAGGGATTTTTCCTGCTATGATATATCAAGATATATCTTGATATTCTCTGTAAAACAGGGAATTGACAGACTGTTACAGGAGGTGGAAAATGTTCAAACCGCACAGGATGTTCTTTGCCGGCGCCTGGGGCGAGAGTCCCTTTCAGAAAGGCGACCTGAAGTATGTGATACTCGACCTGATAAAGGATAAGCCCCGCTATGGATACGAGGTAATCCGTATCCTGGAGGAGCATTCCCACGGCTTCTATGCGCCGAGCCCGGGGGCTGTATATCCCACGCTGCAGCTTCTGGAAGAGCTGGGATATGTAACCGCCACGCAGCAGGACGGCAAAAAGGTCTACGCTATCACCGAGGAGGGAAGGAGATTCCTTGCCGAACGTGAGAATGTGGCGGAGGACATTAAGAGAAATATCAAGGACTGGTGGAGCCCCGAGATACACATGGAGTTTCACCAGATGATGCACGAGCTGAGCGCATTGGGTCGTTTGCTGGGTCGGCTTTCCCGCAAAACGGATGTCGAAAAGCTGCGCCGGATTCGGGATGTCATTTTTAAGGCTAAAGGCGAGATAGAGGCGATTATTAGAACTTAAGAAGGAGGTCGGGGAAATGGGATATTTCTCAGTGATGGCGGCGATACCGGGATTCTTTCTCAGCTCGTTTATCTTCATGCTGCTCTGGGGCGTGATAGCGCCCGACTTCGGCCTGGATAAAATAGACTACCCGATGGCTATGCTGATAACCATCACGCTCTGGCTGGCGGTGGCGCCTTTGGCAGCCGTTCGCAAGAAGTGGTAGCAGCGAAGTCTTTCAAGCTCGTTCGCTCTTCGCAGATGGTGTAGGGGCACGGCATGCCGTGCCCCTACTCTTGTATTAACGTTTCCCGCTTGCTAAACTAGCCTTGCAAAGTTGTATCTCCCGGAGGATTCGATGTTTGACTTGAAACGCTTTCTGCAAACAAAGGGCACCAGCCCGTTCCGCGAGCTTGTCGGAGTGACCTTCACCGATGCTGATAACGGCTACAGCCGCTGTGTCCTGGAGGTCGAGGGGAAGCTGTTCACCCCCGGCGGATTCGTCCACGGCGGGGCTACCTTCACCATGGCTGATTCGGGCATGGGCATTGCGTTGTGGTCCACGCTGGACGAGGGCGAGATGTTCCTGACCATAGACAGCAACATCAAGTACTTCAAATCGGTCGCGTCCGGCACGCTTGTCTGCGAATCGAGGGTCATTCACAGAAGCAAGAACTTTGCCATTATCGAGTCGGAGATAACGAACGACGGGCATCTGATAGCCAAGGCGATGGGGACGTTCTCCGTTTCTAAAGGCGGGAAGGGGGTCGGGAGTAGATAATTGCAAATTGCAAAGTGAAAAATGAAAATTGAGAGAGGAGGTAAATATGGGGTTCGTAAAATCGCGGGATGAACTCAGGAAAAATGCGCGGGGGAAGGGAGGCTTATATGAATTCTATGATGCGGAAATGCTGGCTGTAATGTGGGAGACGAAGCCTCAGATAGTTAAACGACTCTTGCCGCCGCCGCTTAAGCCAGTGGAAAAACCGCTGGTGACAGCCTTCATCGCTAACTATCCCAGGACCAATTTTGGCCCGCAGTACTCCGAAGGCGCGCTCTTTTTACGGGCACAATTTGACGGCATTGCCGGAAACTACTGCCTGGCTATGCCTGTTACCAGAGATACGGCAATGGCTGGCGGTCGGGAGGAGTTCGGATACCCCAAGAAGATGGCGGATATCCGGTTCAAGCGCAGTGCGAATTCCGTCCGAGGTAGTGTGGAGCGTCACGGCGTACGATTCTTTGAGGTGCGGGCCAAGCTCGCTGGCAAGACGAATACCGAGGAATTTCAGAGCATAGTG
>VGNW01000331.1 GCA_016865955.1 Chloroflexota bacterium
TTGTCGCGACGCTCCTGGTCGAGTTTCAGTATCTCATCCAACGGCGCCGTATCGTTGCGGTTGGCGATTGCCTGCCGCACCAGCTCTGTATTTTCCCTTATAAATTTCAGGTCGAGCATATGTTTTTCCTTTTAAAATCCAATGTCATTCTGAGTCCCGCTCATACTGAGCTTGTCGAAGTATGAAATCGGGACGAAGAATCTCATTGCTATTATCATATACGTCTCTCTAACTCCCTTACGGTTTTTCTTTAAGCTGCGGGAAAAGGATTACCTCACGGATTGATTGCTTATTGGTCAGCAGCATCACCAGCCGGTCTATGCCCACTCCCAGCCCGCCGGTGGGCGGCATGCCGTACTCCATCGCCAGCAGGAAATCTTCGTCAATGACCTCTCCCACTTCTTCTGCTGGCTTGCGCTCCTTATGCTGCTGGACGAAGCGCTTCCTCTGCTCCACCGGGTCGTTCAGTTCGGTAAAGGCGTTGGCCAGCTCCATCCCGCCGGCAAACGCTTCAAAACGCTCGACGATGCGGTCGTTGCCCGGCTTTGTCTTGGCTAACGGCGACATCTCAATTGGGTAGTCCACGAGGAAGGTGGGCTGTATCAGGTTGGGCTCGACAAAGGTCGATATAAGCTCATCCAGAAGCCGCCCTCTGTCCTTCTTGGGGTCGGCCTCTATATTCAGCTTCAGCATCTCCGCTCTGAGAGAGTCGGCATCCAGGTATTTCTCAAAGTCAATACCGCTGTATTTCTTGATTGCCTCCCGCAGGTCGAATCGTTGCCACGGCGGCTCGAAGTTGATGACTGTGCCGGCAAACTCGACCTTATCTGTGCCCAGAACCTGCCGACTGACCCCGGATACCATCTGCTCCAGCATTTTCATCACGTCGTTATAGTCGGCGTAGGCTTCATAGCTTTCCAGCATGGTGAACTCGGGGTTGTGCTTGGTGGATACGCCTTCGTTGCGGAAGGTGCGACATAGTTCATAGACCTTATCGAAACCGCCCACAATCAGCCGTTTGAGGTAAAGCTCGAGGGCAATGCGAAGGTAAAAGTCGTGGTCGAGGGCATGGTAGTGGGTGATGAAAGGCTGCGCTAAGGCGCCACCCGCTGATGGCTGTAGCACCGGCGTCTCGACTTCAATGAATCCCCGCTGGTTCAGAAACTGTCTTATTGCGGCGATAATCCGGCTCCGTATCTCAAATGATTTTTTAACTTCGGGGTTTGAGATAAGGTCGAGGTATCTCTGGCGGAATCTCGTGTCAACATCGCTCAGCCCGTGCCACTTCTCCGGCAGTGGCTGAAGCGACTTCGCCAGCAGGGTGAATTTTGCTACCGAGACAGTTGGCTCGCCGGTCTTCGTCCGTAGCAAATCTCCCTCCGCCCCGATAAAATCGCCTATATCTAGGTCTTTGAACAGTTGAAGCTGGCTTTCCCCGAATTTATCTATATCCCGAAATAGTAACTGGATTTTTCCTGTGCCATCACGTAGGTCGAAAAATGAGGCTTTGCCCATTTTTCTGATTGCTGTAATCCGCCCGGCTACGTTTACTGATTGCGCCATTTCCTGTCCGGATTCCTCTTGCTGTTTCAGCAGAGCAACCGCTTGCTGCGTGGTATGAGTCCGGTGGTAGCGGTGAGGATAGGGATTTATACCGCTGCTGCGGATTCGCTCCAGCCTCTCCAAACGCTGTTGGGTTATTCTGTCCAGTCTGGTTGTCATCTTTGCGCCTTAATAATGCCAAAAGACTGAGGGTTCTCCACCCCCAGCCGTCTCTCCTCTCTGCTTGCCCTCCGAAGCCTTGTGCGTAGGAGGGTCATTGCTTCGTCGTCCCGATGTTAATCGGGACGACGAAGCAATCTCTTCCGTTCTAATTATTCCGCTCATGCTGAGCCTGTCGAAGGGCAAACATTATTACACTTTCCCTTGCAGCTAAGGGCTAGTGGTTATTATAG
>VGNW01000332.1 GCA_016865955.1 Chloroflexota bacterium
TAGCTTTAGTCTGCGGGTCGAAGGGTACATTGAAATCGACCCTGACCAGAGCCTTCTTGCCCTTGAGGTCGATGTCGTGAACAGTCTTTTTATTCATTCTCTCACCTCGAAATAGCTTCCAATTTTTCTTTTATCGCTTTTATTTCTGCAACAACTCTGGTATCCATGTCATAGGGGCTTGCTCCCTTACGGTCAGCCTCGGCAATTTTGGGGTTGAGGCTGATAAAGCCGAGAAGCTCGAAATCGGGAAGGTTGTCTTTTATGAACTGGCGGTCGGCATCGCTGGCTACCTTGTTGCCCACAATATAGCATTTCTTGATGCCGATGTCCTGAGCCAGCTTTCTGACGGCTTTTGCAGTCTCAAAGCTCCTCTGCCCCGGCTCCACTACTACTATGAATGCGTTCATAGTGGCTGCCGTGCCCCGTCCCAGGTGTTCGATACCGGCGTCCATGTCGAGAATAACGACCTCAGTCTTGCGAAACATGAGATGATTCAGCAGATTCTTGAGCAGGGCGCTTTCCGGGCACATGCAGCCGCCGCCACCCTTTTTCACAGTGCCCATGACCAGAAATTTGATGCCATCCTTTTTTATAGAGAAGCGCTCCGGGATATCGTCTACCTTGGGATTGAGTTTAAAGAAACCTCCTGTCGTGCCCGGCTTGCCTCCGGTGCGTTCCTCTATTAACTCCTTCATTTCAGCTATGGGCTGCACGCGACGCAGCTCATCGGGGGAAATGCCCAGAGCCATGCCCAGGTTGGCATCGGGGTTGGCGTCGATAGCCAGTACGGAGTGTCCTTCGGCAGCGTAAAGGCGTGCCAGGAGGCTGGAGAGGGTAGTCTTCCCCACGCCGCCCTTTCCGGTGATTGCCAGTTTAAGCATATTTGCCTCCTTAAGACTTACCCTAACATCCAATCGCGTGCGATGAGGTGATTATACAATGACACGGGTAAAAGCGCTAGGTTTATGGAGCAAAGGGGGCAAGTGTGTTCAGCTCTTGCTGTTTCTTTAGTACTGGCGTTTAAGGAGAAAGGCAGCGACAGTCTTGAGCTCGTCTTTGGCAGGCTCGGACAGGCTCGAGGCGTCCAATTCCGAGAGCGCCTGACGGTAATTTTTTTCACTCACGTTCTGAGCGTAGCCCCGGGCGTCAACTCTGTTAAGTATCTTAAGCACTGTATCTATATCCGCTGCCGCTATTGTATTTTTCTGATAAATTTCCAGGAGCTTTGTTCTGTCTATGCCTTTTGTCTTCTCCAGGGCATAAACTATAGGCAGGGTTTTCTTCTTCATCTGAATGTCCGAGGTATTCGGTTTCCCTGTGGTTTTTTCGTCTCCCCAGATGCTCAGGATATCGTCATGCACCTGGAAAGTCATCCCCAGATAATAGCCGAACATCTTGAGATGAGTCAGCATCGATTCATCGTCTGAGCCCAGGAGGGTGCCTATCTCGAGAGCGCAACGGAAGAGGGCTGCGGTCTTGCCGCTGATCATCTCTAAATAGTCGTCGATGCCGATATCGAGGCGGTCCTCATAGCTGATATCGAGATACTGACCTTCACATAGCTTCAGGCTTGCCTCGCCGAGGATACGGGAAGCACGTACCACCTTGGAATGGGGTACTCCTGCGTCTTCGAGCCTCAGCAGAGAAGATAGAGCCAGGGCATGCATGCCATCGCCCACATTTATCGCCTGGGGCTTGCCCCAGACATGCCAGACGGTGGCTCTTCCTCTTCGCTCCCGGCTCGAGTCCTGTATATCATCGTGGATAAGAGAGAAGTTGTGCACCAGCTCCACAGCCGCCGCTGCTGGTAAAGCCTGTCTCCATTCCCCGTTCACTGCCTGGCAGGCAAGAAGGCAAAGGATGGGACGCAGCCTTTTACCCGCTGTTGCAGTCTGCGGCCTGCCCTGTCTGTCGAGCCACCCCAGATGGTACCGCATCATGTTATACATG
>VGNW01000333.1 GCA_016865955.1 Chloroflexota bacterium
GAGCAGAATCATGTCTTCGGCAGGCTCGAAGCTCGCTTTAATCCTCAGCCTGTCGAACAGGGTTTCGAGTATGCCTTTGGCATCGAAGAAACCGAGCGTATCCTCTCCCGAAAGCCAGGAGCGGTCGAGCCTGAACCCGCCCAGTATACCTGCGACCATCTCCTTTTCCTCAGGCAGGTCGTTCTTTCTCGGCAAGTAGACTCTGCTCACCTCGAACAGTTTGATGCCGTTCTTCTCGTGCTTCTCGTTGGAGGCGAATGTGGTCAGCAGCCCGGGCCTCAGGCTGGTTCGCGTGTATTCCTGCTCCACGCTCATGGGATTGGCTACTTTCATAGCAGAATCCGGCTTCCGTTGCGGGTCTATCTTATCCAGCGCTGCCTGGCTGACCAGCGAGTAGGTGATTACCTCCTGCATGCCGCAGCCGACGAGGATATCGCGAACTTTCTCTTTGAGCGAGAGCAACGGCGCAAGCACCTGCTCGGGAATCTGACCCCGCAGCATCGTGGTGGGTATCTCATCATAACCGATGATGCGGGCTATATCTTCTATAAGGTCGTCTGCCAGCCTTATATCCGTCCGCCAGTAGGGAATGGACACCAGCAGGTCTCCGGCGTGACCTGACGGTTTGCACTCCAATCCCAGCGATGCGAGCACCTTCTTTACGCGCTCCGGGTCTACCTCAAGCCCCAGGACCCTCTCTATGCGCTCTCGGGGCAGCAATACTGTTTTTCTCTCCTTTTTGCCCGGGTAGACATCGGCGATGCCCCGGGCTGCCTTGCCGCCCGCCAGCTCCAGCAGAAGCTGTGTGGCGCGGCGCAGCGCGATAGGCGCCAGCTCGGGGCTGAGGCTTTTTTCGAAGCGGGACGAAGCCTCGCTGCGCAGGTTGAGCTTGGTGGAAGTGCGCCGAATGCTGGCTCCGTTGAAATTAGCCGATTCCAGGAGGATGGAGGTCGTGCTGTCTATGACCTCGCTCTCCGCGCCTCCCATGACGCCGGCGAGCGCTACGGGGTCTGTTTCATCGGCGATAACGAGCATACCGGGATTCAGTTCTCTCTTCATGCCGTCGAGAGTGTACATAACCTCGCCGTCACGGGCGCGGCGCACGATTATCTTTTTGCCCTTGAGCTGAGTATAGTCGAAGGCATGCAGGGGCTGACCGTACTCCATCATGACATAGTTGGTGATATCAACGATATTGCTGATGGGGCGCATGCCGGCGGCAATCAATCTCTGCTGCATCCACTGCGGCGATGGGCCGATCTTGACGCCTGTAACCAGGCTGGCGCAGTACCGGGAACAGAGGTCGGGGTCATGTATTGCAACTGAAATGAAGCCATCGATAGGCTCGCCTTCTTCATTGTAGCTAATCTCGGGTATGTGAGCCGGCTGTGCGGTCAGAGCCGCAACCTCGCGGGCAATTCCAATCACGGAGAGACAATCGGGGCGGTTGGGTGTTGTCGCAATATCGAAGATGGTATCTCCCAGATATTCCGCCAGAGGCCTCCCCACAGGGGCATCCGAGGGCAGAATCATTATGCCTTCGTGGCTGTCGGAAATCCCCAGCTCTTTTTCGGAGCATGCCATGCCTTCGGATTTCACGCCGCGAATCTTGGCGGGCTTGAGCTCGGCTAATTGTCCTGTGTGGCCGTCGATGAGTTTAGCGCCGACCCTGGCGAAGGGGACTTTCTGCCCCACTTCCATATTAGGGGCGCCGGTGACTACCGTAATGCGCTCCTTGCCCAAGTCGATGGTCACCAGCTTCAAGCGGTCGGCGTTGGGATGCTTGTCCAGCGCTGTAACCAGTCCTACGAATACGTTGTCCCACGTGCCGCCGATAACCTCGATGCTGTCGACCTCGTTGCCGGACATGGTGAGCTTATGCGCCAGCTCCTTGGGAGCGAGCGTTAAGTTTACATAATCCTTAAGCCAGTTCAGAGATACT
>VGNW01000334.1 GCA_016865955.1 Chloroflexota bacterium
CCGCTGGACATAAGCCTCAATGGAGCGTCGATAGAACTCCACAAACTCCGTCCGCTTTTTCCCTGCATTAAGCCCCCAAATCTCTGTCTTGTCATATAGCCTGGTCAGATCTGCTTCTAGCGTCTTCTCGGTCTTTCCTAATTCAGCAGCGATCTGAGCATTCGTGCGACCAGAAAGCAGAAGCACGGCCAGGCGTTTTTCGTATTCATCAAGACGGTTGAATGGTGGATGAGAACCACAGGTGTCATGCGTTACGAACAACAGCCCTTGAATCATGACCCCCACGACTACAAGACCGACAATGTCATAGAGAGACCCCACCGTGTAGTGCAGGGGACGTCCCGCCGGTTCCCGGAAACCGTAGAGGATCGCCCACGTGACGAACGGCCACATGAGCCACCCCCTGCCGAGCCAACGCAGGCCGAACGAGAGGGCGGATGTTCGCTGTTTTTCCTCAATTCGTGCGCGCTGCCTCCACAGCCAGATCACCGTAGCCAGCGCTGCGCCATCCAGGATGCCGTATGCTACCGCCAGCAGCAAATCAACTACATTCACGCCGGCCAGGTTGAACCACTGGCCATCGGCATATAATCCGATCACTACGTTTCCGGCGAGAATCACTCCAACACATATCAAGGTCGTTGCGCCTGACGATTTGAGCAGCCTGACTGTTTGCAGGGCAGCCTCGGCTGTCAGTCTCAGGAAGCTGTTTGTTTGTGGCCTGCTATCGCCGCCCGACTGGAGAAGAGCTCTGCTGATCTCGCCCACCCCAAGTAGCCATCCCACCTCAAGCTGGATATAGAACAGATCATGCGCCATCCATTCCGGCGGCGCATTGACAAGATCATGGGTTATGAATACCTGCAAAAACAACCAGAAGACATTGCCCCATCCCCACAGCAGGATTCCGTACGCGATCCAGAAAATGGCGCGGTAGAGCGGGTCTGCCCTTCTCAGAAAACCGAGCATCCGGCGCTTGATGATGGGATTGTGCTCCGCTAACCAGTTCAGCCAGCGCGGAGTCAGCGGCTTGTATGACTTCGAACCGAGCTGAAACAGCCTGCTGCGCCGATCTATCTGGCCCAACGCAAAACCGGCGCCGAACAGGGGAACGAGAAACATCAATAGACTGAGGGCCACTTCCCGGTCGTTCACGGCCGGTATCAAGCTTAGCCATCCCTTGGCGCAGATCAGAAGGAACGCCAGGATCAGCCAAAAGAGGACGACGCGGAGAAGATCGCCATCGAAGTCGTGCCTTGGCCTGACACTGAGATGATAGGTAGCGTGAAGCCGCTCCCAGATGCGGACCATCCGCGGTTGAGTAGCGCGCTTTCCTATTTCATCGTCCATAGATAGATCTCCGGCACCTATCGTCCAAAACTGCTCGCTCGAACCCTGCTCCAATGATAGCCACGCACGGCGGGAGCAGCCACTACTCACCGCCCCCGCCGATCATCAACGAAATCCAGCGCTTTGCTTCAGCGCTTGTCATTAAGAAACAGCCGATGTGCCGCAGTACACCTCACTGGCAACCATAGAACAGGTACCAGTTGCCATTAGGCCAGAGCGGATGTGCCCAGGCATAAGTCGTGGGGACGCCAAACGTAGCTCGCTTCTCGCGTACATTCCCCTGGAAACGCCACTCTTTTTCGGTGTGCGTTTCGCCGGTCTTCAAGTCAACAATCAGATACCTCTTCAGGTCCTTGTCCTTCAATGCCGCTGTTCCGACCAGGTGAAGACAGTGCTGCTCCCAGACACGACAGGAGTCGATTACCGGATGTAGCAGCATCCGTTTGGTACACTGTCCATTGGCAGACGCCGCCATCGAGTCAGTAGCTGGCGCTATACTGGTCGGACATCAAATGAGTGCATTAGGCATTTAACACTCTGCCCCCGCGTGGCTTGGGCGAGTACTGGTCGCGCTCGGTATAATCGC
>VGNW01000335.1 GCA_016865955.1 Chloroflexota bacterium
CCGCAACGCCTCTTCCGCCTGCTTGCGCCTGGTAATATCTTTAACGAAAACGGAGAGCCCATCTCTTGACGGATATGCATGTATTTCGGAGAAGTATTGCTTTCCCGCAATGTTGTGCTCGTTTATAAATGACTGGGATTGCTGCGTTACTAACACCTTCCGGTATATCTCAACCGCTCTCAAGGTCTGCTCGGTATCTCCCAAAATCTCGTTTACGGATTTACCTATAGCGTCTATTGCTTTGATACCGGTTAGCTCCTCGGATGCCCTGTTCCAGTAGGTATATCTCAGATTCCCGTCCATGGCAAAGAAGACATCGCCTATGCTGTCGGCAAGCTCTCTGTAACCCTCCTCGCTCGCACGCAAGGCATTTTCGATTCTCCTGCGTTCCGTGATATCCCTGACATACACCACCGTCGCCGTCTTGCCCTGCCAGGGCAATAAAGACACGCCGATCTCGACAAACAGGGCGGTACCGTCTTTGCGAATCGCTTTCACCTCATAGCAGGTCGGGACATCTTCACCCTGCTTTCTCCTTCTGTGCCTTTCCACTATTTCCTGACTGAAGTCGAAAAGACTGTGAAACTCGAGATAGGTCCTGTTCAACAGCTCTTCTCGCGAATAGCCCGACAGGTTGCAGAACTCGTCATTTACAAACACAATTATTCCTTCGCCATCTTCTCTGTCCTGGACTATGATGATACCTTCCCCCACCCTGCCCGCCGCCTCCACGAGGGCTCTGTACTTCCCCTCGGATTCCCGCAGAGTTTCCTCCAACTGCTTACGCTCCGTAATGTCTCTGAGGACACCTACCACTGCCACCGGCTCCCCTGTGCCGTCACAGACAATGGAACAGTATCGCACATCCCAGCGATATCCCAGCTTCTTGTGCTTAAAACGGTATTCGACAGCCGACGGCATCTCGCCATTGCCACCATGCAATACCAAATCAATGACATTCTGGTCCAGTCTCTCCAAATCATCGGGATGGGCCAATGACCTCCCGCCCATAAGTCCCAGCGCCATTAACTCTTCCGGAGTATATCCAATAATCTTCTCCGCTGCCGGGCTTACATAGTCATATGTCCCGGTTTTGAGATTCGCCCGGTATATCATATCGACGGAGCTATCGAGCACACTGCGGAACTTCGCTTCACTCTGCTTTAGTTCCTCTTCCACCCGCTTTTTCTCGGTGATGTCCTGGGCCATCATGAGCAAGTAATTTTGACCATTCAACTCGGTCAATTCCGCAGACATCAATAATTCGCGAATCTCACCTGACTTATGACGAAGTTGCATTTCATCATGCACTCTCCCCTGTTTCTGCACCATCTCGACTATGCGGTCTCGCTGCCCAGGGTTAACCCAGAGATTCAATTCCGGAATTGTATGTCCGATTACCTCAGTGCTTGAATAGCCAGTTACCCGCTGCCAGGCTTCATTGACATTTATCAATCGGGCATCGCTAAGCCGCGTCACAGCGATCGCCGCAGGGTTAGCACGAAAAATGGTCGCGAAACGTGCTTCGCTCTCCTTGAGTAATTGTTCTGCCCGCTTGCGCTCAGTGATATCGCGGGCGAAGCCGCAGTGATATTCTTTACCTTTATATTCAAAAAAAGTCACCATGATCTCGACGGGAAAAACCTTCCCATCCTTTTTGCGGTGGCAAGATTCAAAGGTAAGAGAACCTTTTTTCTTTAGTTCTCTCCAGAAATCAGACCAAATTTGGGCTGAATAGCTTGGGTCTATGTCGTGAACTTTCATTGATAACAGTTCTTCTCGAGAATAGCCCACAGAGCGACAGAAAGTATCGTTAACATCAATGTAGCGCGCATCCTGGCTTACGCACACCATCGCCTCATCTGTATTATCAAGTGCAAACCGAATAAAATGCAGCGCTTCCTCAGCCTTTCTGCGCTCAGTAA
>VGNW01000336.1 GCA_016865955.1 Chloroflexota bacterium
AACCTACCCTTGCAAGAGAACATCTCCTCAAAGTTCTCGATCTTATCCCTTCCAATCTCCTTTTTATTCTTGAGACGAATGGGATACTCATCGGCCATGATCAGTCTTATGCCTGGGAACTGTCCAGGTTCAAAAATCTCTATGTCCGGGTCAGTCTGAAAGGAACAACAGAAGAAGAATTCTCCAGGCTCACGGGATGCATACCAGAGGGTTTCAATCTTCAACTGAAGGCCATCGAAAATTTATATCGAGCAGGTGTGGAGGTCCAGCCTGCAGTGATGGTCAGTTTTTCACCTCCCGAAAATATCCATGCACTCCGGAAGCGGCTGGGACAAATTGCCCCTGAGCTTAGCAATATTGAGGTGGAAGAACTGGTCCTATACGGAGACGTCGAAGAACGATTGAAGAAAGTTGACCCTGAGCGGGGCTTGGTGCCGCCGAATGGGTCAATTTAAGCTGCAACGTTGCCTACAAACCGGAAAATATTCCACCCGAACAGATTTGGCAACCAGAACATTAAACACATAACTACCTTTTCCAAATTACAACATTGCAAGCCCAAGGCTCTGACCAAGATGTGGTTTGTAAAAGTAAAAAAAGTGCTAAAAGTAAACTACGCCCTCATCAGTACTTGTTCTCTGGGCCTTGTGTGCCTCTGAAGAGAATCAATCTTTCCGAGGAGTGTAGTTATAGCTTATATCATATAACTTATGAGGATGTGACCCCGGACCGCCGTCCAGAATGTAACGAGGGGCCTGGAATATTGACCCTCTCTATAAATAGAGAGGTATGCGACATGCGAAGTGGGCTAATATTTCGGCAATATAATGGATTTCGAATAACGGTATTTGATTGCTGTGCTACGGCAGTCTCGGGCGGCCCTGAGGGGTTTCTGGCATGTGCTCTCGTCTGACTAAAAAATTGTATTGTGTAGCTTGACACGCTACAAGAAGTTAGTTATAATGATTTTGTATCGTGTAGTGTTACGCAATACAAAAGAAAGGAGATATCATGACGAAAACCCCGTATAAAGCGCCTACCCATCCTGGCACCTATGTCCGACAGAATATCATCCCGGCCGGTATGTCCGTGAAAGACGCCGCCAAGCGGCTCGGTGTCGGCAGGCCAGCCCTGTCCAATTTGCTTAATGGGAAATCTGCCCTATCCCCCGAAATGGCGGTCAGGCTGGAAAAGGCTTTCGGTACTGACGGAAAGCGGCTGCTCGATATGCAGGCTACCTACGACCGTCAAGTACGGCGCGCAGGAGAAAAGGAGGTCGCGGTTCGCGCCTTCGTCCCAGGTTTCCTGACTATCAAGGCAAGGCAAATCGAAGACTGGGCGGAGAGCTGGATCGACACCCGCACTCACCTTGCCGTCCTTCTACGGAAACTGGTTCACTCGACCGGGACCGACCTCCATCAAGTTGACTTTCCCGGCTACGACAACGCACAGCGCAAGGGCTCCGATGGTTTCGTCGAAGCGGGCGCCGCCACACCCTGGATTCCGGAGGGAAGATCCTATTGGGAGTTCAGCACTGACGAGAAACCGGGTGTCAAAGCCAATAGCGATTACACCGCGCGGCTGACATCAGTTGATGCCGCCGAGCGGACAAACAGCACCTTCGTCTTCGTGACACCTCGCAACTGGCCCGGCAAGACCGCTTGGGAAAAACAAAAAAGGGAGGCCGGCGACTGGAAGGCCATCAGTTCTTTTGACGCGAGCGATCTCGAACAGTGGCTGGAGCAGTCGGTACCGGCGCAGATCTGGCTCGCTGAACAACTTACCCTGCCTATCAGCGGCTATGAGACCCTGGAACAGGCGTGGCACCGCTGGGCGGACGCCAGCGAGCCTAATCTGACACC
>VGNW01000337.1 GCA_016865955.1 Chloroflexota bacterium
TCGCTGCGTCCAGCATAGAAGAGAAGTGCTTCCCGATGAGTTCCTTCCGTTCATAACCGAATATTCGGGCGAAGGATTCGTTCACAAACGTGAACTTGCCGGAAGTATCGACCTGATATATGCCGTTGAGAGAATTCTCGACAATTTCTCTGTAGCGGTCCTCGCTCTCTTTGAGCAATTGCTCCAGTCGCTTGCGCTCAGTGATATCGCGCCAGTTTATTAAGATGCCCCGAGCTGTGCCGTCTCTGGAGATTGGATTAGCTACTGCCTCAACGATATGCCACGACCCATCTTTGTGGCGGACGACCGATTCCACCAACACAGAGGGCTCTGCATCCCGTGACATTCTATTGAACATTTTGGTGTCGTTTGGTATCTCATCGGGATGAGCAAAGAGGAAGCCGTTGGTGCCTATGAGCTCCTCCTGTCTATATCCCAGAAGTCGCTCGATAGAGGGGCTGCCATAAGTAATTTTCCCATCCATATCTAGCACCACTATACCATCCAGTGCGTTTTCAATTACGGAGCGGAAAAAGACCTCGCTGCGACGCAACGCTTCTTCCGTCTCTTTGCGCTGGGTTATATCTCTGACGGAAACCAATCCTGCCGGCTTTCCCCGGTATTCGATTTTTGTACCTACCGCACTTAGCCAGACCTCATCCCCGTACGGCGTTACAATGCGAAACTCGTTAACCTGGCGCAGGTCTTTTTCAAACATGTCCTCTGCAATTATTTTGAGGATTTTGCCCCGGTCATCCGGAGGTATGTAACTCATTAAATCTACTTGGGTCACATCGTTTATGCCATAACGCAGTCCCATCTCTTTACCGGCTTCGTTGACCAGGACTATTTTCATTGTTCCAGCGTCTATGACGAACATTCCATCGATGGAGCTGTTAAAAAGTACCCTATAATCATGCTCACTTTTCTTAAGCCTCTCCTCAGCTTTTATCAAGCTTGTAGCGTCGTCTACTATCATACCCATGCCTTTACCTATCTTAAACGCTCGGACAATCAACCGTCTGTCACCGAATTTGGGGTGGGGTATGAGTTTATTTGAGTAGAAAGGTTTACCGGTCCTTATTACATTCATATATGCATCGTATCTTCCCGATTCTTTTACATTGGGTACAACATCCACGACATTCTTCCCGACCAGCTCTTTTTTCGACATGCCGAGCAATCTTGCCCCTGCCTTATTTATGCTCAGGCAGTTGAGATTTTCGTCAAGCAGAATGAAGGCTTCCGACGCGGATTCTATGAACTTCTTGAATATGCCGTGAGCTTCTCTCGGTGACATATTGGCTCGTGAGCGGGAAGTTTTTTTAGTTCTATTAACCATATTTCGTCCCGTAAGCTTATAGAAGATATTCCCCGGTACTTTATTTTACCACGTGCAAAAACGACATTAAAACCCCTTGACAAGGCTGATACTGTGGGTATACCCTGTTACCGAAGCTATGGATGACCAGGGTTTGACCATCGCCGAGGCTGCCAAGGCTTTCGGTGTGTCCACCAAAACAATACGCCGTCACATTAAAGACGGCAAAATCCCTTATGTGCTTGTCCAGGGCAAGTATGGAGAGGAATACCGCATATTCGGTTTATCCCAGGAGCAATTAAAGGCGGTGAAATCCGACGACGCCGTGCCCCCCGAAGATGCCGCTGAAGCGGAGAAGCCGGAGGCTGCGGATAGCGCTGCTGCTCAGGAGAAAAGCCCTCCCCCGGAAATAAGCCCTAAAATGGCTCTGGACATCATCACCGACCTGCAAAAGACGAATCTCCAGCTTGCCGGCCAGCTCGGCGCCGCGCAGGAGAGAATCAGGGAGCTGGAGAGCCAGGTCAGGCTGCTC
>VGNW01000338.1 GCA_016865955.1 Chloroflexota bacterium
CCGGCAACATCTGTATCTGCTCACGATTTCCCAGTCGTATCGCCATCCCGCTCTCCTTGACTTATCTTGACCCCAATTATACCTTAATATCAGCGAGTTGCGACACAGTCTGTTAGACCATCTATTTTCGTCTGGCCTCACGCAGCCAAGCCTAGACCGTTTGTCAGCCTGTAGGGGCACATGCTGTGCGCCCTTACACACCCAAAACAGCCTTTTGTACATTCTTTGAAAATCGGTTAAAATCTAATCCCCCAAATCGTGCAAGAATCTGATTTCCGGAGGTTAGAAAATGGCGAAGGTAACCGGCGGCGCTCTTGTGGGCAAAGCCCTGCATAACGAGGGTGTGAAGACTGTTTTCACTCTCTCCGGTGAGCTCAGCAGCATGTACGATACCTGCCTGGAAAAAGGCATTGAGCTATTGGACATGAGGCACGAGCAGGCTGTGGCGAACGCTGCCACCGGCTATGCTATGGTCACGGGCAAGCCAGGTGTTACCATGGTCACTGCCGGTCCCGGCGTTATCAATATGGCTCCTGGTGTAGCTGCCGCATTCTATGCCTGCGCACCGCTTGTCGGTATCTGCACTTCGACGCCACATTGCTTCGAGGGCAAGGGTGCTGTCCAGGAATTCGACTCCCGAGACATGTACCACTCTATTACGAAGTGGCGAGGCTACTGCACGATAACACGGCGCGTGCCGGAGTACGTCGCCACCGCCTTCAGATATGCAAATACAGGGAGAAAGGGGCCGGTATTGCTGGACTTCTCCGACGATACGCTGCTCATGGATGTCGACGAGAAGCTGGCTCCCATCATCCCATCGAGTAAATACAGAACCGATGCCCGTCCCTACGGAGACCCCAAGCTGGTTAAGAAAGCTGTGAAATGGCTGCTGGATGCTGAAAGGCCGGGGATTTTAATCGGCAGCGGCATTCTGTGGTCTGAAGCATCGGCAGAGCTGGTGAAGTTCGCCGAGTTTCTCAAGATTCCCGTCTGCTACGCAATAGGCGGCAAGGGCGGCATTCCGGACGACCATCCGCTTTGTGGCGGCCCGGTGGGTTACGATTTCGGCGCCGTAGCAGGCGCGGACGTGCTCTTCGCTATCGGCGTTAGATTCGAAGAGATATTGAACTATGGGACAGGCGCTTTCTACGCTCCCAACCTGAAAGTCATCTCGGTGGACATAGAGCCAATGGAAATCGGCAGGAACAGACCTGTCGACATCGGGATATGGGGAGATGCTAAAGCTGTTCTCTCTCAGATGCTCGAGGTATCAAGGGAAGCCTTAGGCAGCAGGAGACGCAAGGAGACGAAGTGGGTCAAACAGGTAAAAGATGTAGCTAAATCCATTCGCGACACGCTGGAGGCAGGGGCATCGAGCTCGGGCAAGCCCATCGACCCCCGAAGGCTGGGCAAGGAGGTCTGTGAATTTTTAGGCGATGACTCATATATAGTGATGGACGGCGGAGACATCCATGCCCACGTCACGCCGCTTTACCACGCCAACTTCCCGCGCAGCTACATTAACTCCCACGGAGGCTCGCTGGGACATCTGGGAGGCGGCATACCCTTCGGCATCGGTGTCAAGACAGCGAAGCCGGATAAGAAGGTGCTGGTGATTGTGGGCGACGGCTCCTTCCTGCTCAATGCCAGCGAGATCGATACGGCGGTGAGACACAAGAAGCAGATAGTGGTAGTTGTGGGCAACGATTGCCAGTGGGGCATGGTCAGGCACGACCAGCAACTGAATCAGTATTGCGACGCCTGCTCCAGGCT
>VGNW01000339.1 GCA_016865955.1 Chloroflexota bacterium
GTATTAAGGAGACCTGCTATGAAAAGTCAATACCTCCTGACAGAAAATTTGGAGTGGAGTAATGACCACTAAGACAAGACGTACTTTAGCGCACTTGGTAGGGTCGATTCTCTTTGAGTACAACGTAGACTCGTGCGAGGAGCTTTCGGCAGAGTGCCCCCATGGCCACCTTGTAAGGTTTGCCCTCGGCGAGTTTCCGCTGGAAGTAAGAATCCAGGTCAGTGTTCCACCGCCGGGTACTGTGAGCTGCCAGCCAGAGGGCACGTCTGAGATAGGGAGAGCCTCTCTTAGACATGTGTTGCCTTCGTCCGGTGAACTCTCCGGATTCAAAGACAGTGGGGTCGATGCCGGCGTAGGCGACCAAGTTCTCAAGGGAAGAGAAGCGATGGATATCCCCAATCTCTGCCAGCAACGTAGCTGCCAGAACTGGCCCGATGCCCTTGATGGAAGTGAGATACTGAGACTCCTGCTCCATCAACCTGGTAATAGCAGTCTCTATTTCCTTGACCTGACGCTCCAAGAGTTCGACCTGCTCCAGAAGGGAGCTAATCTTTACTTTAGCTGTTGTGCTCAGGAAAGCCAGTCCCAGGGAATCTGCGGCTTTCTCCTGGAGTTCTTCGGCCTTCTCTCGCCCCAGACGACCACGGCTGGCCCGACGGAGGAGACGAGCCAATTCCTCGAGGTCGAAGGCAGCGAAATCAGCGGCGCTGACCGCCTCTTTGAGCAGGGCACGGGAGCTGGCAATAAAGGCGTCAGAGAAAAGCCCAGCGTATTCAGGAAAAACCCTGTCCAGCACGGTGAGAATGCGCCGTTTGGCATCTCCGATTTGATCTTCCAGGTCCATCCGGTATCTGGTCAACTCCCGGAGTTGCATAATGATCTCCCCGGGGATGTAGTTAGCCTGCACCCTGCCAATACGCAGAAAATCGGCGATAACGAAGGCATCACGACGGTCATTTTTGACCTTCCTCACTCCGGTGCTGCGGTAAGCGTCAGTTTGCAAAGGGTTGGCTACCACCACAGGAAAGCCTTGCGCGACCAGGTGATGGTAGAGCCCCTGCCAGTACTGACCGCTGGCCTCAAGAGCAATTGTGGCAGAGCTGTCCAATTTACGCAAGATAGATACCAACTCGTCCGCCCCGGTGCGGGAACTAGGGAACTTCAGCTGATCTACCGTGTGCCCCGAGGCATCCATTACACAGGCCTCATGGGAACGCTTGGCTACATCGACACCGACCAAGAGCATTGTAACACCTCCAAAACCAAAATTTGGGAAGCGGGGTCGTCCCCGGACAACCGTGAGCCCGCCGCAGCCTCGTTAGTCATGTGTGGCCTGTCCCACAACCTGCTCATCCGTGGCGCCTCACAGAGCCGGGGCAACAATCTCCCCAACGAGGCTAATACCTCAGTAACAGGATCCGTCGCCCCGGCTTCCTCAGGAATTCAATATAACCCAGAAGTCGACTGGGATGGAATAAATCTAAATTAACTATACGAGGAACAAATGATCGGAGCTCAACAAATCACCCAGGTGCAACCGGGCCAGGTCACCACGGTCCAGCCGGGCCAGCTTACCGCTGCCCCCGGCGTCGGCGTCGCTCAGGTCACCGACATGCTCGAATCCATCATGCCCCTGATTATGATCATGATGGTTTTCATGATGATCATGCCGATGATGAAAGGCATGAGCGAAGGCTTCAAGTCGAAGTAAAGGTTCAAGCGGAATAAGGAGGCGAAACAATGATTAGCACACAGCAATATCTTCAGCCCC
>VGNW01000340.1 GCA_016865955.1 Chloroflexota bacterium
CACACTCCCTCGGTTTCCTTCGACTTTGCTCCCTCGACTTCGCTCGGGACAGGTCAGGACAAGACACTCGGGACATGTCGGGACAGGTCATCGAAATCCGAAACAAATAGCAAGCAACAAATTAGACACGAAAACCTGATAAGTGAAAAGTGCCTGCTGTGAACTTATCTACTCTCCCCGTATCATTTGCCGGGCGATGGTCATTCTCTGCATTTCAGAGGTGCCTTCATAAATCTCGGTGATGCGGGCATCCCGGAAATAGCGCTCCACCGGGAAGTCCTTGGTGAAGCCGTACCCGCCGAAGATTTGCAGGGCTTTGGTGGCGACCATGCTGGCGGTCTCCGCGGCAAACACCTTCGCCATGGAGGCTTCCTTGATGAAAGGCTGGTGATGGGCTTTCAGGTAAGCCGCCCGGTAGGTGAGCAGCCGCGATGCGTCCACATACGTAGCCATGTCCGCGAGCATCCACTGTATTGCCTGGAAATTCACGATTGCCTGCCCGAATTGCTGGCGTTCCTTAGCGTAAGCGAGGGCTTTATCCAGTGAAGCCTGCGCGATGCCGAGCGCCTGCGCGGCAATGCCGATGCGAGAACAATCGATTGTCTCCAGCGCGATGCGGAAGCCTTTGCCTTCCGGTCCCAAGCGGTTCTCCTCTGGCACGAAACAGTTATCGAAAATCAGCTCGGTGGTTGAGGAGCCGCGGATGCCGAGCTTCTTCTCGTGCTTGCCCACAGAATAGCCGGGTGTTGCTTTTTCAACGATGAAGGCAGTCACGCCGCGGTAGCCCTGGGCTTTATTGAGAGTGGCGAAAACAACGATGATTTCCGCCTCTGCGCCGTTGCTGATGAATATCTTATTACCGTTGAGGACATAGCCGTTGCCCTTTTTAACGGCGGTGGTGGACATAGCAGCGACATCACTGCCAGCGCCAGCTTCGGTCAACCCGAATGCTCCGATTTTTTCGCCCTTGAGTACAGGGGCGAGGAATTTTATCTTCTGTTCTTCCGTGCCGAACTCAAAGATGGGATAGGCGGCGAGTTCATTGGTAACAATCAGGATGACACTGGTGGCGGCACAGACACGCGCCAGCTCTTCGAAAACAATCGCCTGCTCGATGGCACCGCCGCCGGAACCCCCGTACTTCTCTGGGTAGCCTGTGCCCATCAATCCGATTTCCGCAGCCTTACGGATAGCATCTGCCGGGAACCTGGCTTCTTCATCAGTCCTGGCAGCAATCGGCTCCAGTTCTTTCTCCGCGAACTCCCGCACCGCCGCCCTGAGCATTTTCTGGTCTTCAGTCAAAGAAAAGTCCATCGTATTCCTCCGCAACTCACAAATTCAGAGTAACACATTCAGGGTCCAGGATTATTATGCTCCCTCAGTGCTGTTCGGGATATGCCAGGTTCCTTACGAAAGAGGGAGAGGCATCTTAAGAATTTGCTATTGTTTCTCCTCACGCAGGCAGAGAGTCCTGCGCTGACTGGATAGTCATTACGGCATTCGTTTTCAGGCTTCAGGCTAAATGCTAACAGCTAATCGCTAAACGCTCTCTGGCTACTTTTTACCGCCGTGCTGTTCCCGGAGCACACGCTTTAAGACCTTGCCCACGGAGCTGCGCGGTAACTCTTTGACGAACTCGACGGAGCGGGGCCGCTTGTAGCTTGCCAGGTTCTGGCGGCAGTGCTCCATGACCTCTTCCGGAGTGCATTCATCA
>VGNW01000341.1 GCA_016865955.1 Chloroflexota bacterium
ATCATGACTGCCGCCGTGCCCCAATTCCAATTCATCACACCAAAACTATCAGCCGCTATCTTCTTTCTGACATCCTGAAACAACTTGATGTTGATGAGGATGACTTCATTAAAGCTACTAAAGCTTAGCTCGAGCTAGTCGGATTGAGACCATGAAGGCGATGCAGCTATATGCCCAGTGCCCCATCGAGAAAAAACCATTGATAATGGCTGAGGTTGAGAAACCGACGCCAGGTACTAAAGAAATACTCATTAAAATCCACGCCTGCGGCATCTGCCATACCGACCTTCACGTTATAGAAGGGGAGCTGCCTCCGAAGAAGTTGCCCGTTATTCCCGGACATCAAATCGTAGGTATCGTGGAAGCAGTCGGCAAGAAGACGACCGAATTTAAGGTTGGAGATAGAGCGGGAGTGATATGGCTCAACTCCACCTGCGGCAAGTGCGAGTTCTGCCGTAAAGGCAGGGAGAACCTTTGCGAGAAGGCGAAATTCACAGGATACGATGTTGACGGAGGCTACGCCGGGTATATCGCGGTCTCCGAAGATTTCGCTTATCCAATCCCCAAAGGTTTCTCGGACTTGCAGGCTGCACCGTTATTATGCGCTGGCGTAATCGGCTACCGTGCCCTGCAATTATCAAATATTAAAGAAGGCGGTCATCTCGGCTTGTACGGTTTCGGCGCCTCCGCACATATCGTAATCCAGATAGCCAGATATTGGGGCTGTAAGGTATTCGTTTTCACCAGAAGCGAGGAACACCGCAAACTGGCGCGAGAGCTTGGAGCCATCTGGGCTGGGAGGGCAGAAGATACTCCTCCGGCTAAAATGCATGGCTCGATTATCTTCGCCCCCGCAGGGAAACTGGTGCTCGATGCGCTGCGAGTCCTTGATAAAGGCGGCACTCTGGCACTCGCCGGAATATACATGACGCCTGTGCCTGAAATGGACTACGACAAGTATCTCTACCACGAGAAAATAGTAAGAAGCGTAGCTAACAGCACCAGGAAAAACGCTGAAGAGCTGCTCAAACTGTCAGCAGAGATACCGGTACATACCGAAGTCCAGGAGTTCCCGATCGATGAGGCAAACCGTGCCCTGCTGCTATTGAAGCAGGGGAAGATTCAAGGTGCCGGAGTTTTGAGAGTCTCTCGATGATTCGCATACTTCACTTCGCTGACTTGCATCTGGGCGTAGAAACGTACGGTCGCATTGACCCCGCCACGGGGCTGTCCTCACGTCTCAGTGACTTTCTCGAGGCTTTCGACCAGGTAGTGGATTATGCCCTGAATAGCGATATCGACCTCGTTCTCTTCTGCGGCGACGCCTATAAGAGCCGCGACCCCAGTCAGACCTATCAACGCGAGTTCGCCAAACGAATCAGGCGTTTGGTCGAGAAAGACAAACAGGTATTTCTTCTCGCCGGGAACCACGACCTGCCCAATGCCATAGGGCGTGCGACCTCGGTGGAGATATTCGATACGCTTAACGTTAAGAACGTCATTGTTGCCAACACTCCTCAAACCTACCGCATAGTAACCGGGAAAGGCACGCTACAGATAGTAGCCCTGCCCTGGGTGAGATACGGCAAATTGCTGAGCAGGGTGGACACCAAAAATCTATCGCTAGCACAGTTGAATCAGAAGCTCCAGGAGATATTGACCAACTGGATTGA
>VGNW01000342.1 GCA_016865955.1 Chloroflexota bacterium
TGCCATCGACCGGGTTGCTAATGAATTCGGTACAGTCATCCCCATGGTGGGGCATGTCGGAGACGGGAACCTGCATCCGACACTGGTTAAAACACTGGCGGACAGCGGCATGGAGAACCTGAAAAAGGCGAAACGGGAGATATACAAGGAGGCGCTCAAGCTGGGTGGGACGCTGACCGCGGAGCACGGGGTGGGCAAGATCAGGCTCTCCGAGGTAGGTCTGTTTCTGAACAAGAAGGAACTGGAGCTGATGCGGGGCATCAAGCAGGTCTTCGACCCCAATTGTATTTTGAACCCCGGGTGCGCGTTGAAATAAAAAAGGGCGTCCTTCCATTACTGGAAGGACGCCCCCCACGGGAATCCCTGCTTTTACTCTTTATCTTTCTCTTCCGCCCCAGCGGACTCGTCATCCTCCTCTTTCTCCGCCTTGACCTTCACCTCAACCTCCGCCACAGGCAGTGCCGGACGTCTCTTGGCAGCCAGCGAGAACTCGCTGCGCGCCGGGATGAGCTTGCCGATAATGACATTCTCCTTGAGCCCCGAAAGCTTATCCGTGCTGCCCGTGATTGCAGCCTCGGTGAGCACTCTGGTCGTCTCCTGGAACGAAGCCTTAGCCAGGAAGCTATCCGTATTCAATGACGCTCTGGTGATTCCCAGGAGCACCGGCTTGGCTGTCGCCGGCTCGCCGCCCTCAGCCAGCACCTTGGCGTTGACATCTTCGTAAACCAGGCTATCCACCAGGTCGCCGGGCAGGAATTCGGTATCGCCCGGGGAATCCACTCTAACCTTGCGCAGCATCTGGCGCACGATGATTTCGATATGCTTATCGTTGATATTTACGCCCTGAGAACGGTAAACCTTCTGCACCTCGTCCACCAGGTAGCGCTGCACCGCATCTCGTCCCTGCACATGCAGAATGTCCTGCGGATGCACCAGACCTTCGGTAAGCTTCTCGCCCGCTCTTACTGTTGCATTGTTCTCGACCAGAATCGGGGTAACCGGCGACACCAGATATTCGCGGGTTTCTTTCTCTTCATATATCAGAGAGATACGATTCTTTTTCACTTCCACCTTGCCGCCGACACGAGCTACCAGAGACTGTGCAACCTCCGCACCCTCTTCCTTTTCCTTTCCTTTATCCTTGCCCTTCTTGGCAGCAGCAGGCTTTGCCAGTTCGATGGCGGCGTCAACCCACTGCCCGTCTTCCACCAGCACCTCATAGCCCGACGGCACGTTGTAATCATCGCGGTACACCTCGGTGCTGGTTACCTTTATTTTTCTGCCCTCATCGGTGCGGATTATCTCAACAACGCCTTCAATTTCCGAGATGATAGACTGCGTCTTGGGCGTCCTGGCTTCGAACAGCTCCTCGACGCGAGGCAAGCCGCTGGTGATGTCCAGCCCGGCAACGCCGCCGGTATGGAACGTACGCATGGTAAGCTGAGTTCCCGGCTCGCCGATGCTCTGGGCAGCGATAATGCCCACCGCTTCGCCGATGGAAACAAGCTGACCGCGGGCAAGGCTTCTGCCGTAGCACATCTGGCAGATACCGCGCCGCGCCTGACAGCTCAGCGGCGACCTGACCTGAACCTTCTTAATGCCGGCTTTGACAAGCTCTTTTGCCTTATCCTCGTTAATCTCCTCATTGCGGTCGATAATT
>VGNW01000343.1 GCA_016865955.1 Chloroflexota bacterium
TATTCCCATCAGGGGTGATGGCTAAGCCCGAGTGTCTGTTATCCAACTTGCCCACAGGCACATTGGCTATCAATTTCCAGTTCTCCAAGTCAACAACCTGCAGAATATTTCTATAAACATCTGCGATGTAAGCGATGCGTCCATCTTTGGAGAGGACAATTTTAGAATTGCTTGCTTCGACGTCTGGCACCTTAAGATACCTGGCAGTAAGGCTTGGTATATCTACAACGGTAAATGTAAATCCCGGGATATAGGCTCGGCGTCCGTCAGAGCTGATAGCAATGGCATTGGAAAATGCATCAAAGCGCGCCAGCAGTGCGTGAGTGATAGTGTCTATGACTAGAACTTGACCGAGGCTGTTAGCATAAACGAAGACCTTGGCGCCGTCTGGCGTAACGGCGATATCGTCAGGCGCATAGGTTGTCGGGCGAGTTAATTCTATATTGCAATCAAGATAATAGTTAATGTATAATATTGCCATGGAGGGATGCCATGGCAAGAAAAGCCCGTTTTTCGGATGAGGAAATAGCGAGAGCGCGTACACTGAGGGACAAAGCTACCACAGCGATGGATCTACGTAAGGCATTATCGGTTCTGCTGCCTGCTGAGGCAGGCCTGGATACAGGCCAGACTTCGGAAATACTGGGGACCAGCGTGAGCACGGTATTTCGTAATCGGCACGGTTTTCGTCATCAAGACAAGAGGCGGAATACGTGGGGTGGCAGGCGCCACTATGTCATGACGGTCCAGGAGGAGCAAGACTTTCTCCGGACGTGGGAAGCCAAAGCGAACGAGGGAGGGGTGCTTTCGGTCCCTCCTATACATGCGGCGCTTGTGGAGAGGCTGGGGCGTACTATCCCCATGTCAACAACGTATCGGTTGTTGGCCCGGCATGGCTGGCGGAAAGTGCAGCCGGATACGAAACATCCCAAAAGCAAACCGGAAATTCAGGAAGAGTTTAAAAAAACGCCCCTGGGATTGTGGCGACCGCTTGTATGAAGAACGAGAATAACCTGCCGGTTCGTCTGATATTTCAGGACGAAGCTCGGTTCGGGCGGATGAGTGACTCGCGAGCTTGCTGGGCACCGGCACCGCTGAGACCAATGGTTGGACTGGCCCTGGTTCGGGAGTTCAGGTATGAATATGCTGCGATAAGCCCCTGGAGTGGCGATCTTGACTATATGACATCGGAAAAGATGAATACCAAGAATATGAGCCAGTTCCTCAAACAAATTGCCGAGAAACACGAGCAGGATTTCACCGTCATGGTGCTGGATGGAGCGCCTTCCCACAGGAGCAAGGAGCTTGAGATTCCTGAAAACGTAGCGCTTGTTTTCCTGCCGCCGTATTCGCCGGAACTGAACCCAGTGGAACAGCTATGGAATCGGCTGCGGCGAGATTACTTTGCCAACCGGGTTTTCAATTCTCTTGACGCCGCTACTCTTCAAGCAGAGCGCGGGCTCGAACATTTAGCTGCCAATAAACAGGCACTGAAAAGTCTTACCAACTGGCCCTGGATTAATACCATTTTGAATGCTAAGTAGAATTAGTTGAATGTCCAAAAGAAGAATGTAATATTACCTGATTTGCTAACTGGCTGCACGATTTGAGTTATTGAACCCTCATGAACTCTCGGGCATTTAGCGATTGGTCTG
>VGNW01000344.1 GCA_016865955.1 Chloroflexota bacterium
CCTTCGCCAGAGCCATTAAGATATCTTTGACGGAAAGAATGCCGATGATTTTGTCCATCCCGCCTTCATAAACGGGGAAGCGGGAGAGAGGCGATTTGACGTATAGCTTGAGAAAATCGCCGATGGTGGTGCCTTTCTCGATGCTGACGACGTCCGGTCGCTGCACCATCACCTCGCGCACCGCGCGGTCGCCAAAGTCGAAGACGCCGTGCAACATCTTGGCCTCCGATTCCTCGACCATCCCATCCCTGTGCCCGAGGGAAATCATCATCTGGATTTCTTCCGGGCTGGCGAGCGACTTGGGCACCGGCTTGCCGCCCACAAGTCTGACAAGATTTAAAGCTATCCAACTCAGTATCACCACGAAAGGGGTAAGTAGCCAGGATATTATTTCTATAGCCCGCACGTACCTGACGGCTAGTTTCTCCGCGTGCTGAATTGCCAGGGTCTTAGGTGTAGTCTCAGAGAATATCAAAATACTAACTGTTACGATTATGGTGGCGACAACCACACCGGCGCGCTCACCGACGAGAGAGACTGCCACAACGGTACCCATAGCGGCGGCGGCATTTTGGACTATATTGTTGCTGAGTAAGAGCGTAGATAGTAGTTTTTCCGGGTGCTCAATCATCCTGGCAACGCGCTTGGCGCCTTTGACGTTACTTTTTACCAGATGCATTAGCCGTATCCTTTGCAGAGAAACAAAGGCTGTCTCTGAACTGGTAAAGAAGGCTGATAGAAGCAGGCAGAGAATGAAAAGGGTCAAATAGACAGCAATCTGCGTATTGGACATAAAATCACCCGCTCAAGACAATGATAGCATCGGGCTACACGAGTGTCAAAGGGTGGAGCGAACAAGGTTGAGTATCATTGCGGCGGAGCGAAGCAGGCGGCAAGAAAACCTCCAACCACCCCCACGAGCACAACCAACCCGATTAACCCCGGTAAATACCGCATAATCGCTTCTTGCCAACCTGCCAGTTTAATTGTATTCCAAGGAGAACAAACGGGGATGTGACTTTTGTCTCATTCCGCGGTATCAAGATGAAACCCTATCCCCTGTATCCCCTTCCCCAAGAGGAGGTCAGGGGGATGGGTTTTCAAAACCTAGCACTTCGTATATCCGCAGGCTTGACAGATAAAACAGCCTTCCTGGAAGATTAGTATGCTACTGCAATCGGGGCACTGGCCGGCAATGTTCTTAGCTAAGCCGTAGTCCTGAAGTACGGGTTTGCCTTGCTCGCCCCCGGGGATATGCCCGGCCAACACACTAGCAATGGCATCGGCGCAGGAGAGGATAGACTTGCCCTCCTCCCAGGCTATCGATGAGCACCGTATGCCGCGCAACTGCTTCACGATGGACGCCACGTCCGCCCCCGACCTCAGCGCCAACGAGATAAGCCGGCAGGTGGCTTCCAGTTGCGCCGAAGCACATGCTCCCGTCTTGCCGAGATGGGAGAATACTTCGCAGATACCGTACTCATCGCGGTTGACGGTGATATAAAGATGCCCGCAGCCCGTATTCACTCTCTCAGTCGCTCCCGTAGTTATCTTCGCCCGCTTCCTGGGCT
>VGNW01000345.1 GCA_016865955.1 Chloroflexota bacterium
TATCACCGAGCGCAAAAAGGCAGAGGAAGCTTTGAGTAGAGAGAAGGAGAGGGCACAAAAATACCTCGATATTGCCGGAGTAATGATTGTCGCAATAGATGCAAATCAAACAGTAACCCTCATCAACAGAAAAGCAGCCGAAATCCTGGGGTATTCTCAGAATGAAATCATCGGCAAGAACTGGTTCGACAATTTCATTCCTGAAAGAATTCGGAGCGGAGTGAAAACCACCTTTGACAAACTGATGGCAGGTGACCTTGAATCGGCAGAATATTATGAAAATCCCGTTCTGACTGCAGGTGGCAAAGAAAGAATTATCGAATGGCGCAATACTACATGCAGAGATGAATCGGGAAACATAACGGGTACGCTAAGCTCAGGTAATGATATCACCGAACGAAAAACGGCTGAACAGGCGTTGCTTGAATCGGAAAGGCACTACGCCGCTCTGGCCAAAAACCTGACCGACGCAGTCTTCCTGTTCAAAAACGGAATAATCACCTGGTGCAACGACAAAGTCGAAGAAATATACGGTTACCCGAAGAAAGAACTGCTGGGCAAGCACGCGAGCTTCTTTTATCCGCAAGACATCGCTCCATCCAAATTCGCAAAAACAGTCTCTACTTCATTAAGAGAGCGCGGTTCTTTTCGCGATACTGCAATGTTCCGGAAAAAGGACAACAGCATAATTTATCTGGAGTACTCGCTTTCCCTTATGTCAGGCGAAGACTCCGTTGAAATAATTGCTGTTGCCAGAGACATTACAGAACGCGAGCGGGCAGAAGAGGTATTGCGGGAAAGCGAGGCAAATTACCGGGAACTTGCCGACAGCATCTCGGATGTCTTCTTTGCCATGGAAGAAAACTTGAGATATGTCTACTGGAATAAGGCTTCTGAAGCATTGACCGGCATTAAAGCAATTGACGTTATGGGAAAGCAAATATTCGAAGTTTTCCCCGATAACGACCCAACCAGAAGAACTGCTGACATCTATCGAAAGGCATTAGCAGAACAGCGACCGCAGACATTTGTAACCGAATACAATCTGAAGGGAAAGAACTATTTCTTTGAAATTTTCGCATATCCTTCAAAAAGCAGGCTCTCTGTTTTTGTCAGAGACATCACCCAGCGTAAGCAGGTAGAGAAGGCAAGAGAGCGGTTGCTCGCCGAACTTGAGGAGAAGACCAGAGAGCTGGAGCAGATAGTCTATGTAACCTCCCACGATTTGCGTTCCCCTCTGGTAAATATTCAGGGCTTCACCAGAGAGCTCGACCAGTCCTTTAAAGAGATTAATGAGGTCCTGAAAAATAATAGAGGCATCTCCCCGCAGCTAAGAAAAAGGCTCAAAACTATAACTAATGAGGACACCCCTCATGCCATCCAATACATCCTTACCAGCTCGGCCAAGATGGACTCGCTGTTATCGGGACTGTTGAGGCTGTCACGCCTGGGACGCGCGGCGCTCAATATCAGGCAACTGGATATGAACAGGCTCATGGCTGATGTCGTGGCATCCGTGGAGTTTCAGA